>JAHEMZ010000082.1:0-2938 GCA_024643385.1 Flavobacteriaceae bacterium
AAATGGTGACTACGTAAACTAACACAAAATAGCAGGACAGGGAGCGAGGAAGCATCGGTTCCTCTTGATTTTTTTGTTTCTTTTTTGATCAAGCAAAAAAGAATAAAAAAGAAAAATCATTTCTGTTAACGTCGGTTCTCTATCAGAATATCGTACTCGGAAGTCATTGCGAGGCCAAAGGTCGTGGCAATCCCAATCTTATTCCTTGCCTTCAAGAAGAGATTACCTCATATCATTTATTAAATGAAAACCAATTTCAGAGAAATCCTGAATCACTCGATCCGCTAAGGCATAATCCTGATTCACAGAATGCGGACTCCGATACGCCACACAATAGATCCCTGCGGCTTTGGCGGCACGAATTCCATTGGTGGAATCCTCGATCACCATACAGTGCTCCTTGGGATGTCCGCTGGCGGCAGCTGCCTTCAGAAAGATCTCGGGATGGGGCTTGGACGCTTGCAGGTCGGCCCCGCTGAACTTTGCGGTAAAGTAGCGGTCCAGATCGAATCGTTGAAAGATCCGGTCGATATTCGGCATGGAGGCCGAGGAGGCCAAGATCAGGGTAAGTCCGTTACGGTGATAATCTTGAATTAACTCCAGCACCCCGTCGAGCAGTTGCAGCTGGTCTCCGGTATCAAACAACCGCTTGAAATGCTTTCGCTTTATCGCCACGAGGGTTTCAGGAGCTACAGAGAGTTGGTATTCGGCGACCAGGGTCTTACAGATCGCCAGCGTCGCCTGTCCGGTAAAGCTCTCGTACAAGGCATCCGTGATAGGGATCTCCATCTCCTCGAATAGGGCGTAATACGCTTCCCGATGCAGGGGTTCAGTATCCACGATCACCCCGTCCATATCGAATAGTACCGCTTTCAGCATTTCTTTTTTTTGCGAAGATACTTATTTATAAAAAAATGGCGCGCCTATGATAGGCGCGCCATGCTATAAGATTGAAGTAATTGGATTACTCGGCGGGCATTTCCGGCATCGCAGGCATCTCTGCTTTGAGCGGAGTGGAAGAAACGTTCATATCACGTACACAAACATATTTTCCATCGCGCTTTTCGAAGTACGACATATAATGTCCGTGTCCTTTTTCGTTTCCGTTCACATCCATTTCGGTCCAGGAGCCGATCTCAACGGCCATATTCCCTTCGGCAAATACGTCTACTACCTTATAAACGTTATATCCACCGGTAGTATCACTGGCGATGTTTTTTGCAATACTTTCTTGAATGGCTGCTTTCCCTTTAGACGGTTCCTGATTTCTTGAATAACTTACCGCGTCATCACTGTAATAAGCCGCAACGGCTTGCGCATCCTTTGCTTTTTCTCCCGCCGCATAGGCGTCTTCCATAGCTTGAATATCAGCCTTAAGCTGGTCCATGTCTACCACTTCCTTTTTTTCGGGGGCAGCACAAGCAGTAAATAGTAAAATAGCCGCAGCTATCATTCCTGTAATTCCAAATGTTTTTTTCATATTTTTTTCGATTTTCGGTTAGGACATCTAAGGTACGAAATTAATCACGGATTTAACATTTTTATCCTTTTTATATCAGCCATTTAATCCACCGCTTCGTGTTCCCGGTTCTTGTTTGTATTTTGTGCTCTCGTTTAATGGAAATCCCTATCTACGCGGGGATCAGAATCAACTTAAACCTAAAGTATATAGCTGGTAATAAAATAATTACAACCCTGTAGCTGCTTGTGTATTTCAGAAATTTGTATCTTCCATTTTAACATCAGCCGCTAAAAACCAACGATTATGCAAAAATACAACTCCATGCATCTCTGGATGCTGCTGCCCCTGATCATTATGCAACTTGGGATCTATCGAGATTATTGGGGTGACTTTACCGATAATTCCTGGTCCGTCCATGTACATTATTGGAGTGGGACAATCTGGTACATCTACCTGATCATACAACCCTATTTTGCCACGCACGGACAACTGGCACGACACCGAACGAATGGAATTATAGGGATGTTCCTGGCCGGAGGGGTAAGTTTAACGGCCCTTGCCATGTTGGAACGCGACATGCGCACCATTGCCAAATCGTCGGAAATGCGGGAGCAATTTGGTCCTTTTGAGCCTTATTTCTTTTATGGGGTAGTGATCTTGGAAGCCATAATGATGAGCGCTTTTATAGTTGCGGTGATCAAAAGCATCGTCCATCGAAAAGAACTAGAGAATCATGCCTGGTGGTTAATTTCAACCGTTTTTCTCATTATGATGCCCGCCTTGGGACGAGGCCTTCAAGGGGTGCAAATAGGGATGCATTCGGATCAATGGCCGAATATCGATATCCTTACCCCGCTTTATGTTTGCCAGGGAATCATTATCGCCATGCTGCTCTTATTTGCCTTCAAATTAAAAAAATTAAAACACCCTGCTACCTATATTGCCCTTGGAGTGAATGTGGCAGCCCTATTCCTGGCGCCCATCGGCAAATCGGAATTCATTCAACATTTGGTCAATACCTTTGTCAAGATCTAGGGTATAAATTTATGAAGAAACCACTAACCTTTTAGTCCATACAAACACCATGCACCTCCCTTCCCTGCTCGCACAACACCTTCGTGAGGTATACTTCGGAAAGAATTGGACCTGGGTCAACTTAAAAGAGACCCTGGATGGTGTTTCCTTTGAAAAAGCCACTGCTCCCGTCGCCTCCGGCAATCATATCCTCGCACTTGCCTACCACATTCAGTATTTCCTGCGGGCACAGATGGAAGTGTTAAAAGGAAACCCCCTCGATGCGAAGGACGCGCTTAGTTTCGATCACCCAAAGCTCACTTCCGAAGCGGAATGGCAAACCTTTCTGGATACCCTGTGGGAAGAAGCGGAAGCTTTCGCCCAACTCGTGGAACAACTCCCGGAAGCTAAACTCTCCTTAACCTTTGTGGATGCCAAATACGGCACCTATTACCGCAACAT
>JAHEMZ010000082.1:3038-5344 GCA_024643385.1 Flavobacteriaceae bacterium
TCCAAAACATGATTTTCCTCATAAAATCTCCCCCCTAATTGGGCTAATTTAGTGGCTTATACGAAATGAATTAAATTGAAATATCATGGAAGTTATTGAAGCTAAAAAAACCCGTATTTATAACTTCGGAGCCAATGCTGCCGATGGAAATACGAACATGAAGAACCTCTTGGGAGGAAAAGGTGCAAATCTGGCAGAAATGAGTGCCATTGGCATTCCGGTTCCCCCGGGATTCACCATTAGTACAGAAGTATGTACCGAATATAATACCTTAGGCGAAGAAGAAGTACGCCTGTTGCTCACCCCCGATCTGCAAGAATCGGTAGAACGGGTAGAAAAGATCATGGGTGACCAGTTTGGAGATAATGACGATCCGCTATTGCTTTCCGTTCGCTCCGGAGCCCGTGTTTCTATGCCGGGAATGATGGATACCGTCTTGAACCTTGGATTGAATGATGTTTCTGTGATCGGATTGGCTCGTAAGACCCAAAACGAACGCTTTGCCTGGGATTCTTACCGTCGTTTTATACAAATGTACGGAAGCGTCGTACTGGGAATGAAACCGAAGACCAAATTAGATATCGATCCGTTCGAAGAAATAATGGACGGCCTAAAAGAAAAAAGAGGCATTACCCTCGATACCGATTTTACCGTACAGGATCTGAAGGATCTGGTATACGACTTTAAGATCGCCGTGAAGAAACAGACCGGACACGATTTCCCAACCGATCCCTGGGATCAGTTATGGGGTGCCGTCATCGCCGTATTCAACAGCTGGAACGGAGAACGTGCTTTGTATTACAGAAAAATGCACGGCTATCCTTCTGATTGGGGTACTGCCGTGAACGTACAGGCCATGGTCTTCGGAAATATGGGAGAATCCTCCGCTACAGGTGTTTGCTTTACCCGCGATGCCGGTACCGGTGAGAACTTGTTCAATGGGGAATACCTGGTGAATGCACAGGGAGAAGATGTGGTGGCCGGTGTACGTACCCCGCTGCAGATCACCAAAAAAGGCTCTCAACGTTGGGCTGAATTAGCCAAAGTAGACGAAGCAGAACGTAAAACCACCTACCCTTCTTTGGAAGAGACCATGCCGGAACTCTATAAAGAGTTGGATGAATATCAAAAGAAACTGGAATTGCATTACCGCAATATGCAGGATATGGAATTCACCATTCAGGAAGGGAAACTATGGATCCTGCAAACCCGTAACGGAAAACGTACCGGGGCTGCCATGGTAAAAATAGCGATCGACCTGATGAAAGAAGGCCTGATCAGCGATAAAGAAGCTATTATGCTCATGGAGCCTAACAAATTGGATGAATTACTTCACCCCATCTTCGATCCGAAGGCGATCAAGAATTCACACATTATCGCTCAGGGACTACCCGCTTCACCGGGTGCTGCCACCGGACAGATCGTGTTCTTTGCCGATGAGGCCGACAAATACAAACACACCATTCTTACCCGTATCGAAACTTCTCCGGAAGACCTGGAAGGAATGCACATTGCCAGAGGGATCCTTACCGCCCGTGGCGGAATGACCTCCCATGCTGCTGTGGTCGCAAGAGGAATGGGTAAATGCTGTATCTCCGGAGCCGGAGCGTTAAAGATCAATTATAAGAATCGCACCCTTACTGTGGATGGGAAAGAATTCCATGAAGGGGATTGGATCTCCCTAAACGGGACTACCGGAAATATCATTGAAGGGAAAGTGGCTACCATGGAACCTGAATTAAGTGGAGAATTTGCGGAACTCATGACCCTTTCCGACACCTTCTCAAAAGTGCACGTGCGTACCAACGCCGATACACCCAAAGACGCCCGAATTGCAAGAACATTTGGAGCACAAGGTATCGGACTTACCCGTACCGAGCATATGTTCTTTGAAGTGGATCGAATCAAAGCCATGCGCGAAATGATCCTGGCCGATACCGTAAAAGGACGTAAGAAAGCGTTGAATCAGTTGTTGCCTATGCAACGGGAAGACTTTGAGGGCATCTTCGAAGCCATGCAGGGATTACCGGTGACCATTCGGTTATTGGATCCTCCTTTGCACGAGTTCGTACCTCATCAATTGACCGCCCAAAAAGACCTGGCCGATGAGATGCATATTTCACTGGAAGCGGTGAAAAATAAAGTGGCTCAGTTGGAAGAGTTCAACCCTATGTTAGGTCACCGTGGTTGTCGTTTAGGGAATACCTATCCGGAGATCACCGAAATGCAAACACGCGCGATCATCGAAGCAGCTTTGAATCTAAAAGCTCGCGGCATTACTGCCATCCCTGAGATCATGGTTCCCT
>JAHEMZ010000043.1 GCA_024643385.1 Flavobacteriaceae bacterium
GTAGCGGGAACAGGACTCGAACCTGTGACCTTCGGGTTATGAGCCCGACGAGCTACCTACTGCTCTATCCCGCGATATAGGGTGCAAATATACAAACATATTGACATGCAAACCAAATTATTTAAACTTATTCCCGTAAAATAGTTCAAAGCCTATGCGCACAATCTATGGTAAATTAAGACGTTGGGCTTTAAAGGGAATCGTCATTGATGTCGAGCAATCGCAGTTTAAAGCTTTGGCCGGTTTTCAATTGAGCCAATTGATCTATCGCTTCTTCAGAAAGTTGCAACACCCTAATATACCCTCCGGTTGTTTGTCCGTCGCGCATCAATGCAAACAGCGATCCTTGCGGAGTATATTGTATGGTTCCGGGCAATACGGGACTCGTGATAAAGGGTATCGAAAATGGTTCCAAGGGAGGGTCAAATTGATACGCCATTCGATTGTTTCTCTTATTGATCACCCAAAGTGCTGTTCTTAAATGCTCTTGTATCGGTATCGGCAACAATTCAAATTCCGGCCCCTTAAAAGCTTCTAAAATACTGGCGTCCAATATAGTTTCCAATCGTAAAACCTCCTCCTTCTTTGGTGAAAATAACTTCTTCTGAGCAAAATATCTAAGTTCATCCCCGGCCACTAATCGGTTTCTTTTCGTCAAGGGCATATAGAATGACCTACTTCCCAGTACTTTTTCCGTTTGAATTCCTCCGGCTACGGCCAGATAAATCCGCATTCCCTTTAGGAGTTTACCAAATTTTAAGATCTGATGGGACCTAACCTTATAGACCTCACCATTCCTCAAGGGAATATCGTCCAGATACACCTCAAATTGAGCTCCGCTCAGTGCGATAAACGTATCCTGAGTAAATTCCAGGACCGGTCCTGTCATAGTGCATTCCAACACCGCATCTGCTATTCCATTTCCGAGTAATCGATTCGCTAAACAACCGGAATTTCGATCCATACTACCGGAAATGGGTACTCCAAGTTCGGTACATTGAGATCTCCCAAGGTCTTGGACACTACTGTAAAATCCGGGATCAATGACACGTATCATGAGATGGGTTGTTTTTCCAATTCGAATATGCCTGCCGCTTCCTGCAACTGATATAATTCGTATTCACTTCTTCCTATCGAGAAAAATTGAATCTCATCCCCTACTGCGGCAATGACAGGAGGGTCTTTTTTTACTTTGAACAATTTTATCGGACAAGAGCCGATCAGTTGCCACCCTCCCGGACTATCCTGTGGGTAGATGCCTGTCTGCATTCCGGCTATACCCACAGCTCCTTCGGGAACATGAGGCCTGGGATTTTCCCTTCTCACATGATGCAACGATTCAACCAAACCTCCCAAATACATAAATCCCGGTAAAAAACCAATGGCAAATACGGTATACACAGTTCCCGTATGTAACATTATTAGTTCCTCTTTAGTAATCTTTAGATCGCGACAAACCTCTTCTTGATCCAAACCAAACTCAGCCTCATAGCATACCGGTATACGAATACGATTTCTTTTAATATTTAAATAATTTCGCAGTGGATACAATGCTTTTAATTGCGACAGTAAATCAGTGATATCTGCAATTGGTTTGTCGGAAAAGAGCATCAGTTCACAATACGCCGCAGTACAATTATACTGGGGGAGGGCTTTTAAAATGACCCTCTTGAACGCTAATAAATCATATAGAATTTCTTCCTCAATCTGCTTGGGCCATTGCACCAACAATGCCTTTAATCCGAACGGTTTGTATGTTAATTCAAAGGATCTCATCTTTCTAAATCAACTAGTTTAGCGCGAATAAACCGTGCATGTTTCAGTGATCCCGGATGATCCCCGTGAATACAAAAAGTATCCGCTTTCATCGGGATGGTAAAACCATCGATCGATTTTACGCTCTCCATGGTTATAATAGTGTGTAATTGCTCCCAAACAGCTTCAGACGAAACGATAATCGCTCCCGGAATTTTCCTGTTCACCAACATTCCATTGATAGCATAATTGCGATCGATGAACGCCTCGTGTTTTACATTGAGTTGCTCTTCTCGGGCCATTAGCGCGAAAACCCCATTGAAAGGCGTAAAGATCATCCCATAATCGTATAATTGGATAACCTCCAAAAACCATTGTCCCAATTCGGCATCCTTCATAAGGTCATTATACAGCGCACCATGCGCTTTTATATGATGATTTTTGATCTGAAAGTTCTTCAATACTGAAAAATACAAATCCAATTGATTTTTTACACTTGATTTGAATTGAGCTTCGGTAAGCTTCATGCTAATTCGTCCAAAATTAGTTGGATCCGGATAGGAAGGATGTGCCCCCACTTCAACCTCATTTGAAATTGCCAATTCCAGTGCTCGAGCAATCGTGTCCTTATTTCCAATATGACCACCACAAGCTATGCTACAAGAATTAATGAGCGGAAATAGTTGCTCCTCCCGGGCAATTCCTTCCCCAAGGTCACAATTAATATCTATTTTATCGGTACGAATCAAAACAGTACACTGCTTAAGGTTTTTATACTTAAAATCACGCACAACAACACAACTCCGATTCCCAGTATATTCTGTAAAGTTGTATTGCTGTTATTTCCTAACAATGACTTACTCCTAGCGATCCAAACGACAAAAATGGCCAGTATAGGCAATAAGACTCCATTAGCAATTTGAGCGAACAATATGATGTCGATGGGCGTGTAGGAGGTGGTTAATGACAAAGTCCCAAGCAATAAAATAATAATGGCAATTAATTTAAATTTCCAATGGTGATGATCAAATTTCCAACCCATGCAATTTTGAAAAACAAAAGCTGCTGCCAATGGAGCTGTCAGCGCGGAAGTGAGTCCGGCGGCAAATAATCCAATACCTATCAACTTGGAAGCATAGATACCAAAAAGAGGTTCCACGCCGGCCGCAATATCCAAGACACTAGTCAAATTGTCAAAGGGTAAGGCTGCCGAGGTAACCACAATGGCCATCGATATTAGTCCCCCTAAACCCACGGCAACGATTGTATCCATTTTTGATGTGTAGAGATCTTCTTTTCGTTTCCATTGACGGGCCGCAAGGGATGTATGCAAAAATAAATTGTAAGGCACTACGGTGGTTCCTATAAGCGCAATGATCGTAAGTAAGTTGTCACTATCGGGATTTGGCACAAACAATCCTTTCAGCAGATCATCCACCACAGGACGAGTCATCACTGCGGTGATTATAAACGAAAAACTCATTAAAAGTACCAATCCGATAAGTAAATTTTGAAGTGACCTGACACTTCCGAAGTAAAGCAGCAATCCAGCCAAAATACCAATAAACCAAGGGTAAAGAGTACTGTATTCACTTCCAAACAAAGCATTTAATCCTAATACCGCCCCATTCAAATTTCCGGCTTCGTAGGCTGTATTTCCAATCAAAATGGCGGCAATCAACAACAAAGTGACCAAGCCTTTCCAAAGTGGATTCGAAATTTGATCCCGGATCACTGTGGCGAGACCTTTTTGCGTAACAATACCAATACGCGCGGCCATCTCCTGAAAAAGAATAGTCACAAGTACGGAGATCAATAGGGCCCACAGCAAGCTATAATCAAAGTTAATCCCGGCTCTTGCACATACAGTAACGGTTCCGGGACCAACAAAGGCAGCTGCCACCAAGGTAGCGGGGCCCAATTTTATCTTACCACTCATAGGAGTGTAATTTAGCGAAGAAAAAAGAGATTATTGATCTTTAGGGCAGAATTAAGTGCTCCGATTCATTGCCAAGCTCCTAAAATATTGTTTTGGCCTCATTCTAACTTATCCGCACAAAAATCTTGCAATTCACCTTCTGAAAATTCAGTGGAAATCTCTATAGGGTTACAGCACACTTCACAATCTTCCACATAGGTGGAAGAGACAGAAGTATCTAATAACATGGATATATTTTCCCAACAGTACGGGCATTGAAAAAAATACTCTAACATTAAAAGGCAACATTCAACAGCTGACCGGTAAGTTGCAGCAGTTCTAATTCAGATAATTTAGCCTCGTATTTGGCTAAATTCTTATTGGTTTGGGCATTCAGTAGATTGATCTGAGCTTGTCGTAGTTCAACCGAAGTTATTTGTCCTAATTTAAAACGTTCCAAGGAGCGTTCATAATTGTTTGTGGCTGTATTAACATTTTGCTCCAAAAGTTCAAAGATCCGTAATCTGTTTTGATAACTTCCATAGGCATTTGCGATATCACGCTTTACTTCTACTTTGATCTGTTCCAATATTATTTCTTGAGATTCCAACTGGATCTTGGCATTTTTCACAGTAGTTATGCCTCTTCCTCCATCAAACAGATCCCATGAGAGACTAACCCCTGCCGATAAACCGGTTGTATTATTGGATGCCAAGAATCCGGTTGACGGGAAAAATCCTTCATTCCATCCATAAGAGCCGGTCAAGCCTACCGTAGGTAAAAAAACCGATCTATTGGCCTTTAAATTATAAGAACTAATGAATGTGTTCTTCTCGGCTTGCAGCAGCCGAATATTATTCGTATCCGCTTTGTTTACGAAATCCTGTACTTTTAAGTCTCCTATAAAATTTACGGTCGTGTCCACAATGAAATTTCGGTTCAATTCAGTATTGAGGACTACCGTTAGATCTCGTTTGGCGTTCTGTAATTGTTGCCTACCCACCATCAAACTAATACTATCATTCGCCAGATCCACTTCGGCATTTAATACATCCAGTTTATTTGATTGTCCATATTCAAATGCATATTGCGCACGAGTGAGGCGATCCTTGGTATTGCCATAGGTTTGTTTTAATACTTCCTCATTCTCCGTTAGTCGTGCCACTTCAAAATAGACAGAGAACAACTGTAACAAGGTAGTTTCAATGGTTTCCCTTGCTTGCAGTTCAGACAAATTGTACAATTCTTTCAGCCTTTTGTAATCATACCATCTGCCTAATCCGTCGAACAAGGTATAGTTCAGGTTCAAAGATGCATTATATCGTTCCGTTTCGGCTCCGTTCACCGTATTGGTGGAACCATCCTGAAAAGTTACTACCTGATCTTCGACGTTATAACTCGCACCTGCATTCCCGGTTAGAGAGGGCAAAAAGCCGGAATTGAGAATTCCTTTGTTATTCTCGGCAACGGCAACATTGTTTTTGGCGATCACTATTCCAAAATTATTTTGCAATACTTCGGAAACAGCCGCTTGTTTACTCAGCAACTCAAGTTCTTGGGCATTAGAGGAAATACCCACAATGATAGAAAATATGAAAATTAGTTTATTCCTCATGGGTTGGATTGGATTTATGTAATTTCGCTTCCACCTCTTCGAATTTATGCAATTCCTCAACGGATTCATCCCATTCATCTTCTTCCATTCGCTCCGTAATAGCCCTTTCGAAGAATTCCCGCGGTTGATGTTTCCCCGAAATTAAC
The DNA here is from genome assembly GCA_024643385.1 of Flavobacteriaceae bacterium. Lineage (GTDB taxonomy): Bacteria > Bacteroidota > Bacteroidia > Flavobacteriales > Flavobacteriaceae > JAHEMZ01. The sequence goes on from JAHEMZ010000043.1 coordinate 5,435, forward strand.
CAGGATAATTTTGCTTTGAATTCATTGGTGGCTGATATCAGTACAGGTAATACGATCAATGTCAGCACCGTAGCAATGGCTATTCCATAAGCAATTGAAATTGCCATCGGAATCAAGAACTGCGCTTGACGACTCTTTTCCAGCATTAAAGGTGCAATTCCCGCAATGGTGGTCAGCGAGGTAAGGAAAATCGGCCGGAAACGATTTCTACCCGCTTCAAATAATGCAACTTCAAAATTCATCCCTTCCCTTAAAAAGGAGTTGAACTTACCAATAAGCACCAATCCATCGTTAACCATAATTCCGATAAGGGCAATAATTCCCAATGCAGAAAGAATATTGATCGGGAAATCATGGATCCAGTGACCCCAGGCTACTGCGATAAAGCTAAATGGGATCATGAAAATTAACAATAAGGGTTGACTATAACTTCGGAAGGTGAAAGCGATCGTCATGTAAATCAATAAAATCACTATTGGGACTACCACGCCCGCAGAACGTGTCAATTTACCGGCTTCTCGATTCTGTCCTTCATAAGAGACACTAACCGTTGGGTACTTGGATAGAATTTCCGGCATCACATTCTCCCGGATGTCGGCCAGTATCTCCGTAGCACTTCCTTTGACTTCCTTTAAATCGGCATTTATCTGTATTTCCCGTAATCCATTAAGGTGACTAATCGATTCATCTCCACGGCTAATTTCATAGGTGGCGATTTCTCCGAAGGGAACGCGTAATCCACCCGGGGTAACAATACGCATATCGTCCAGATCATTGATCGACTCTCGATTCGCACGATCGTATCTTACCCAAACCCGTATTTCGTCTTGCCCTCGCTGGAAACGCTGGGCTTGTAATCCAAAGAATCCAGCGCGTACCTGACTCATTACATCCCGAAGATTTAATCCTAAGGCATACGCTGTTTCATTCAATTCTACATTGATCTCTTTGATCCCTTCCGGATCGGTATCGGCAACATCCGCCAATAATGAGTTCTGAACCATTTGCTCAAGCAACTCTTCTTTTGCAGCCTTTAATTCTGAAGTATTATTTCCTAATAATGAAACAGAAACAGGGCTACCTCCAAAATTTCCTCCCGACCCAAACGTGAGTCTTTCAACACCATATACCTGTCCCACCTCATCCCGGATGGAATTGGTTATTTCAGGGGAACCAAAATCTCTTTCCTCTCCCGGCAGTAAATTTACAGCCAACGAAGCTTTATTATTCCCGGGTCCAACACGTTTTATAATATTCTCAACCACCTGTCTATTGTCGGTTTGTCGAGCGGTATAGTCTTCGTTTACACGCCATACAGCCTGTTCCACCATAGAAATGATAGAATCGGTAATTTTTGGATTGGTCCCTTCCGGCATTAATAAATCAATACTTACCTGATCACTTGCTATCATTGGGAAGAAAGCACCTCGAATGACCCCTCCTTTAAAAGCCCCTATGGTTATGATCATCAATGCCAATAAAATAGCGAACGTGATGAATCGTTGTCGGAGTGCAAATTTTAAAACAGGGCTATATAAATTATCTCTCAAATACCGCATCACACGGTCACCTATCTCATTGAACTTTCTAAGTTTCATAAAAAACTTATCAATCCCCTTTTTATTCATTCGTTGTTCTTCTGTTTCATGCAATAGTGCCTTTGAATGCGCAACGTGCGACGGAAGAATTATTAATGCTTCAATCAAGGATACTGTCAAGGTGAGCATCACAATAATCGAAACTTCACTAAAGAATTGTCCTATGCGTCCATCCAAGAAAAGAAAAGTTGAAAAAGCCAGCACGGTAGTAATCACCGCCGACATAATTGGGGGCAACACCTCCATGGTACCATCAATTGCAGCTTGTATTCTTGGCTTTCCCAGTTCGTAATGCTGATAGATATTCTCAGAAATAACAATTCCGTCATCCACCAGAATACCGATCACGATGATCATCCCAAATAAGGAAAGTACATTTATCGTAACCCCGAAGTATGCCGCAAAGATGAACATTCCCAGGAATGAAATTGGAAGCCCAAAAGCCACCCAAAAAGCCAATCGTGTATTTAGGAAAAAAGATAGGAAAAACAAAACCAATAAGATTCCCATGGCACCATTTCCAACCAAAAGTTCGGTTCGCTGATTTAAACGAATGGCCGAATCATTCACAACATTCAATTGAACTCCGGTATACTTTTGATTAAATTCCTCGATGTAGGCATTGATCTTCTCTGAAGTCGACAACAGATCTTCATTGTTTGTATTCGTTACGGATATATTTACAGAAATATTTCCATTGAAATAGGTAGCATTCGGTGTTTCGGAAAAACGATCATTGATATCCGCCACATCCTGAAGCCGCACGATAGTACCATCATTACGGGCTCTAACAACCAAATTGTTCAATTCATTGCCATAATAGGACCGATTGTTGGCACGAATTAAATAATCTTCGGCTTCCGTCTTGATATTTCCACCGGACGTGAGGATATTGGCCTGGGAAACGGCATTTGCTACTTCGGTAAATGTTAAATTATAAGCAAGCAAATCATTTTCTCGAACAGCGATTTCTATTTCTTCCTCAGGATAACCAGAAACAGAAATTTGAGACACACCATCCATTCTTCTCAGATCGTTTTCAATTTGCCTCCCTATTTGTTTAAGAGTCGTAAGATCCACATTTTTCCCGCTAATAGAGAAATCCATGGTCTGTTGAACATTTTCTTGCTTAGCCACGACCAATGGTTCCATTCCTGTAGGAAAATTAGGAACGCGATCCACCGCATTTTTAACCTCAGCCAGTAAAACATCAATATTACGTCCGGTTTCGATCTCCACTGTAATATTTCCTCCATTTTCTCTAGAAACGGATGTTACACGATCTACACCGATCAACCCTTTTAAATTGTCTTCAATCTTGAGGACGATTCCTTCTTCGATCTCTTGTGGCGCAGCTCCGGGATACGCTATATTAATGGTAATGATCTCCGGATCCTGTAACGGAAAGAAGGATGATTTAAGTTGAAGCATCCCGGTAACACCAAATACCAAAAACGCAAGAATGACCACATTGACGGCCACATGATATTTTATAAAATAACTGATTATACTTCGCATCTACTGGGTGATTTTGGTTGAGTCTTCTTTTGAAATTGACTCTTGATACACCTTTACGAGCATTCCCGGATAGGCCCCGGGAACAGGCCTGGAAACCAGCTGGGTCCCATTTGGGATTCCTTTTACAACCATGTCTTTCGCAGAGAAAAACACCGGTTCAATTTCAATAACATCCAAAATACTATCACGAACTACAAATAGTTCAGCATCATTGACCAACAATTTTCTTGACAGCTTGATGGCATTGGGTTCGTCTTTAGCCACCAATTGAGCCTCCAAATACATGCCTTCCTTCAAGCCCTCACCGCTAACTTCCACATAAACTTTAATGGTCTGAGTAGCCTGATCTATTTTACTGTTAATGCGCGTGACGGTTCCGGAATACGTGTTTTTTGTGTCTCGAGCGTTCAAAATAACTTTTTCGCCTATTTTCAACAGATCACTGAATGATTTCCCGATGGACAGTTCCAATTCGTAAACCGAGATGTCAATAAATTCACCTAATTGCTGCCCTTGACGTACCAATGTCCCCTTGGTTACCAAAGCCTCCGTCAATACCCCGTTAAAAGGAGCCTGAATACTATATTTACTCAAGCGTTGCTCCAAATTTTTAATATTGTAATAAGAAGCTGTCACGCCCCGTCCGGTAATAAAATAATTTACCTTCTCATCTGAAATGGTAGGCAATGGCGGAATATTTTTATCGACATGAATGGTTCTTAGATAATTCTCCCATATTGGGAAGACCTCCGGATAGTCTAACCTAAGATCCGGCATCAAAGAGGTGATAAGATTATAGAATTCGCTCTTTGCCGCTTGTACGGATGCGTAATACTCCGACCCGTCCATTCGAATCAGGGTTTCTCCTTTTCGATACGCCTGTCCGGCCTTAAAATCATGAGCACTTGATTGGAACACCCCTTGAACTTCCGCGAAGAGTTCCATGCGATTCTTGGCAATTAAATTCCCATTGGCGGGAATGACAATAGGAATGGAACTATTTTCAGCGTTTTGAGTAAAAACTGTTTTTATAACTTTTTGGACTTCCGGCTTAGGTTGATTGTTGTTCTTTACGATCAGAACCGCCACAAGTAAGGCCGCGCCAATAATAACAATCCCTATAATGAAGAGTAGAATTTTACGCACTTCAATCGTGTTTAGGTTAGTGCGCCAAATTTAACTTTCACATCAACGTTATTGCGTTAAACATATCATAAAAGTAACTATAGTAGAGCCTCCAACTGAAGAGTCACATCCTCCCATTCTTCCAACAATTGGCTCAAATTATCCTTCTTTGATTCATATTTTTCAAAAAAGTGAGGTTTGGCGATCATGGCTTCATAGTTCACCAAAAGATCCACATCCAATTCCTTGATCTCCTTTTCCAATTTCTGAATGGCCGCTTCGGTCCGACTAAGTTTGTTCTGAAGGGATTTTAATTTTTTCTGTTGCTCAAATTCCTGTTTGGAATCAGATTTCTTATCAGAATTAGTTACAACCGGCACATTCTTCCTTTCTGCCTCCCTTAAATTTTGAAGCTTCCGTTGATCCAAGAAGAAATCGATATCACCCAAATATTCCTTGATCTTATGATCTTTAAATTCGTATACTTTGTTCGTTAAGCCTTGCAAGAAGTCTCTGTCGTGTGAGATCAGGATCAATGTCCCGGAGAAACTTTTTAATGCCTTCTTTAGTACATTCTTCGATTTAATATCCAAATGATTGGTAGGTTCATCCATCACCAACACATTGAAGGGTTGCAATAAAAGTTTGGCCAATGCCAAACGGTTTCTTTCCCCACCGGAAAGCACACGAACATATTTATCAACCTCGTCACCGCGAAATAAGAAAGCACCGAGAATATCTCTCACTCTCGGCCTAGACTTCTCATCAGCAGCATAAATCATGGTTTCTTCCACCGTTTTGCTACCATCCAAATATTCAGCTTGATTTTGGGCAAAATATCCTATTTGTACGTTGTGCCCCAATTCAATCTTACCGGAGTAATCCACATCTTTTACGATCATTTTGGCCAAGGTAGACTTCCCCTGTCCATTCTGTCCCACAAATGCCGTCTTACTGTCTCGTTCAATCAAAAGGTTGACATCCGTCAGTACTTTTTTATCACCATAGCTCTTTGAAGCGTGTTCAGTAGTTATCACTACCTTACCCGGTGTGACAGAAACCGGGAATCGAAGGGTCATGACCGAGTTATCATCTTCATCCACTTCGATACGATCTATTTTATCCAGTTTTTTAATGAGTGACTGCGCCATGGAGGCTTTTGAGGCCTTGGCTCTAAATTTTTCTATTAACTTTTCAGTTTGTTCGATCTGTTTTTGCTGATTTTTCTGAGAGGCAAGTTGTTGTTCTCTCAGTTCCGTTCGAAGGACAAGATATTTTGAGTAGGGTTTTGGAAAATCGTAAATTTTACCCATGGAGATCTCTATGGTTCGATTGGTCACATTGTCTAAAAACATCTTATCATGACTCACGAGCACAACAGCTCCGGAATAATTCTTCAAAAAGTCCTCCAGCCATAGAATAGACTCTATATCCAAGTGATTGGTAGGCTCATCGAGTAATAAAACATCATGATTTTGAAGTAATAATTTTGCCAATTCAATACGCATACGCCAACCTCCTGAAAAGGTATCAGATAATCTATTAAAATCCGATCTCAAAAAACCCAATCCCTGCAAGATCCGCTCTGTTTCACCTTGATAATTATATCCCCCATGGATCTCGTATTGATGCTGAAATTCATTCAGATCTACCATTAATTGATGATACCCATCACTTTCATAATCGGTGCGTTCAGCCAATTGGACGTTGATCTCGTCCAGCTTTTTTTCCAGAATTTTAATTTCTGTGAAGGCTTGATAGGATTCTTCCAGCACAGTTCTGCCTTGAACAAAATCAATATCTTGCTTTAAAAAGCCAATTGACACTTCTTTATCTGTAGCAATTTGACCGGTATCGTATTCTTGTTCGCCGGAAATAATGCGCAGTAAAGTAGATTTTCCAGCTCCATTTTTTCCAACCAATCCTACGCGATCACCCCCGCCTAGCTGGAAGGTAATGCCCTCGAACAGATATTCTCCTTGGAAGGAAACCGATAAATTATGGATATTCAACATCTCAGTAACATTTGTAACGTTCAGTTTTGCAAAGATGCTTAATTTTGTACTGCAAAAAAAATGAGTATGTCACTCTTTCAAGGAACAAAGTTATATAGTGTCTGTACGGGGAAATGTCCGGTATGTCATCAAGGCAGAATGTATCAATACAGAAACGCCTATCAACTTTCCACTACCTTGGAGATGAACGAACGTTGTCCGCATTGTAATACCAAATTCAAAATTGAACCATCTTTTTTTTATGGAGCAATGTATGTGTCTTATGCAGTGGGTGTTGCATTTGCCATTGCTGTCTTTTTGATCTCCTTTTTCTTGTTTAACTTGGGGCGGCTGACCACCTTTATCACTATTGCCGGCTCTTTAATTCTTCTTTTACCTATTATTTTGAGATTATCCCGGAATATCTGGATCAACATTTTTTTTAAATACGACCCGAATAGGGCTATGTAAAAAATCTTTTCAGGTTGACCTCATCCAATATTTCAATTTGTTCTTCACTGTAATCCAGCAACCATTTAGCTATTAAAGGAGCCATTAATAACCCCCTGGTTCCTAATCCATTTAAGAAATAAATATTTTCGTTCTCCGGTAAATTTCCCACTATAGGTTTTCGATCTTTGACCGTGGGCCTAAAACCCGCTTCTTGATCTATTACCTCAAAAGGAATATGAAGTATTTTTTGAAGGCCTAATACTAACTGTGACCTTCCCTTGTCTGTAATTTCCAATGTATCATCACCATGCGCAAAAGTGGCTCCTACCTTAAATTGATCCTTTCCCATTGGTATTACAAAGAAAGGTCCTTTAAGTACCGATTTCAATTGTAAGCCAGGGGCATGGATCGTAATATATTCGCCTTTTTTGGGTAAAACAGCATCCGTTGGAAAAAATGGATTTGATAAAACGCTGGCTCCTTCGGCAAAAATAATTTTACGGGCTGACAAATTTCCATATCGAATTTCGTTGTCGCCAATTTCCAAGTCATCATAATTAAAAACCTCACTTCGGTATTGTTCGATTTTGGATAAATGCAGAGCAAAGTCCCTGAGCAATTGTTTAGTATCAATTTGATACGCCTGATGCACCTTACCATACCCGTAATTATTGATCCAATTAGTTGTATGATCGCTATAAATTTTAGAAGACAGAAACGTAGATAGTTCTCTTTTATCACTTGCCACCAACCATTGATTTTGCTCCTCGTAACTTGAAAACACTCTCAAAATATCAACCTCATTGATAAATTTAGAAGAAAGATGCTTTTCTAATTCAGAATAAAAAGGGGTTGCATATGACAAAAATTCCTTGGCATTCCAAGCGGCCGTAAACCCTTTCAAGACAACAGGATTGACAACTCCACCCGCCGTCCTTGTAGCACTGTGGCGTGGATGATCAACCACCACAAAGTTATTTCCTCTTCGCAACAGTTGCCCACTGAGACTGACCCCTGCAATCCCAAAACCTACAATGATATAATCTACTTTTTTCATATAAAAAAACCCTCCTGGGCACTATCAGGAGGGTTTTGACTTATTTTATGGAATCTATTAATAATTCCAAAGATCTATTTCAATATTTCTGATTTGTTCTTTGATACGGTCAGCCTCCAATAGTTGCATTAATGCATTATCGTTAATATAATCGGCCACACCTCTATCTCCTTGAACATTGTCCTCCTTATAAACAACCCCACTAAATCTGCGAGCATTCAATAAATGATCGAATGATACAGGTTGTGAAGTATTTTTTCGATTAAAGGCCTTCGCCTCGTTCATAATACCTCTTGCTGCCGGGAACCATACCCAGAATAATTCTACTTTCGCATCCACTCCATCATCCGGATAAGCTTTGGAACGCGCTTCATTCGCTACCGGACAAATGCCCAGTAAACGATAACGAAGTTCTCCTTGTCGCTTATCCAAATACCATACTCCACGAATTCTCCATTCTTCCACGTCCCCCGCATCTAAAGTAAACTTTCGAATGTATTCGGGGTCCACAAAACCTTCAGCATTGAATTGTTCTACCCCAAGATCTGTGGTATCACTATAAACTAGTGAAGCTTCAATATCCTTTAAGGTTCTTTTTTCAGTAAAGTAAGAATCTGCATACACCTCTTCGATATCACCATTTTTAATACTCTTCACCATTACATCGTATAAAGAACGTCTTTCAGATCCAATGTTGTTGGTATCGATGGGATAATACAAGGGGAAATTTACCCGCTCATCTAGGTCGATGATCTCCCATGTGGTTTTTGACCACAACACATCACGCTCGTCAATATATCCATAAGGAAGCGGATTGTCGTTATCATAGGCGATCTGTGATTCTGTCTTTACACCAATCTCATCCGGAGATTTTGCATTGAGGATATTAAGCTGCGCATGCGCACTGACACCCATCAAAAGAACAATCACACAAAAAACAACATTTTTAAAGCTCATAGTTTACTAATCTTAGTTTGTTAATTCAATACAGATCGGGGAAATCTTCTTCAGTTTGTAACCTGAATTTCCAGAAATGGTTGCATTGATATCAAATATCTGAACGGTCTCTCCTCGTTTAGCACGATTTAAGGTTCCTTTCGCCTGTGAGTTAAGCTTATTTCCGCTAATCACCACAGTAGGCTGTCCTGAAACTTTAAAACTAAATCCGGTAACATTCAGGTTCAAATCGAAATCAAAGTCTTCCAAGGCAGCTCCAACACTAGCAATTTCCAATCCTTGACGTTGCATACGTACACAACTTCCATCTCCAGTTTCACCACGAATGGATCCTATAGGACGAGGAATATCTTTGATACGGAATTCAGTGGTAGTATTTACGGCTGCTCCATCAGGAAGCGTTCCTCTAGCATTGATGCTAACAGTTCTTCCTTGACCCGGTTTCATAATGTATTTACTTCCGGTTCCTTTGGTTAGACCTGCTGCAGAAGCAGACACTTTATTGTCGGGAATACCGGGGATAGAGATCGTCATTGGGTTATCAACACCTCGGTAAACAACATTCATCTTATCAGCAGATATTACGGCTGAGTTTGGTTTTGTAATCGTGGCAAAGCTCACATTTACCGGAATTTCAACTTCTTTACCTTCCTGTAAGAAGATCAAGTTTCCTTCAATTTTGTGATCTCCTGCTGCACCCGCACTAATATTCAATTTTACCTTTCCATTTTCAATCGTGGTTTGCTCTGCACTTAATGGTCGTCCGTCAAGGGTTAACTCAACGCGATTCGGCTTTGTATTTGGATCTTTACGTCCTAAAACAATTCCCCCGTCAAAAGCTTCTCCTGCATAAAAGGCAGATTTGGATTGCTCCAATAAAGTGTTATACTGAGTAAAAGATAATGCAGTTGCCTGTTGCCCGGCTAACATTTTCGACAGTAATTCATTTTTAATAACCTTTACGTCATTTTGAAGCGAAGTTAACTTGGTTTTGGACGCCACTAACGGAAATCCTTCAAAGTTATAGTTTAACCAATCTACTTTCTTTCCATCGCGATTAGTGACAGGTTCTGTAGAAAAACCATTTTCAATAGAACCACTGATATCAGGATAGGAATCTCCAAGAGCCGCCAACATTTCCGTTCTGTAAGTGTTGATTTGGTCTAAAAATTCTTGTCCTTCCGGTTTTAATTTATCGCCTTTGAAAAATCGTTGATCTAAAAAATCCGGTTTATCCTGAACTTCATAATCTTCCGCATCTTCCGGCTTCAAGGTTCCCATCATCATACCCTTGATATTCTCTATGTAGGTATCTAATACTTGTGACACTTCCGACACTCGGTCGGCCTTTGCCTTCACAGGAGCATATTGCTCCGGTTGTTCTGCAGCCTTTGTAGCTAAGCTAGCCATAAAGCTATCATTACGTTGTGTTGTATCAGCGTTCACTTGGGTAATCTTCTTATCTAACAGTCCGAAAGCCGATAAAACTTCCTTAGACATATTTAATGCGAGCATTGCAATGAATACCAGATACATCAGGTTAATCATTTTCTGTCGCGGTGATAGTTTTCCACTTGCCATTTTAATTCTTTTTAGCGATTAATAATCAATTGAATTGAAAACTATTAGTTTTTAATATTCATGGCCGATAACATTCCTCCATAAACCCCATTCAATGATGAAAGGTTGGTCGCAAGGTTTGCCATTTGTGCCTTCAATTGCTCAGCATTTTCCACTACTCTTTCATTAACTTCAGCTTGACGGCTGGTAGATTCTACCTGAACCTTGTACAAACTGTTTAATGATTCCATTTGAGCAGCAGCTAAAGCCATCTCTTCGCTATATTTCTTCGTAGAATTCATTGCTTCGGTTGTAGGTGTCATACTTTTTGCAACACCTTCGAACGAACGAATACTTTCTCCAAGGCTGGACATAAGTTCCGAGTCGATTCTAGCATCTTTCAGCATTTCATCTAATTTCTTAGATAGGATTCCTTGTGCATCTTGCGTTTCTTTTTTATCTTTTGATTTACCTCCGGCTAGTTCGGGATAAACCAAAGACCAATCTAAATCATCGTCAACCGGTTCGAAAGCTGAGATGGCAAAGATGATAGCTTCGGTAATCAAACCAATAGCTAACAGAAGACCTCCGTTCAAAGGACCTAATTCCCAGTGAAGGATTTTGAAAAGTGCTCCTAAGATTACAATAGAAGCTCCAAGCCCGTAGGCCATGTTAAAAAGTTTCTTGGTAGATTTTGACTGTGCCATAATACAAAGTTTAAATTAAGTTAAGTTTTTTTAGTTTTTTGGTTGATTTGAGACTAACGAGCGTCACCAAAATTTTTATTCATTGTAACATCGGTTCCCATATAATCTTGAACCGTTCTAAATCCGATATAACTTCTTGCTGAATCAGCATATTCATAATCTCGGGTACTCACTTGTAGGAAGTAAGCAACATCTTTCCAGGAACCACCGCGAACGACTTTTCGCATGTTCTTATTATCATTCACACTTGGGTTCATGGTGGAAGAATATTCGTAGGATCCCGGATCATAAGAAGAATCTACCCACTCACTCACGTTCCCTGCCATATTGTATAAATCATAATCATTGGGTTCGTATGCATCTGCTTCTACGGTATATAAGGCTTGATCCGCAGCGTAGTCACCACGTAGAGGTTTAAAGTTGGCCATAAAACATCCTCGATCGTTTTTCGCATAAGGTCCTCCCCATGGGAAAGTAGCAGATTCCAGACCGCCACGAGCAGCGTATTCCCATTCCGCTTCACTTGGTAAACGGAAAGAATTCACATATTGTCTGCTTCTAGATTTTTGGTAAGCGTTCTTATACAAGGTTCTCCACGCAGTAAATGCCTTTGCCTGTCTCCAGTTCACCCCTACCACAGGATAATCTCCATAAGCTTCATGCCAGAAGTAATCGTTGTGCATAGGCTCGTTATAGGAATAATTGAAATCCTTTATCCAAACAGTAGTATCCGGATAAATATTGATCTCTTCCTTTACAATAAAATCTTTTCTTCTCTTACCTTGAGCACGGGCCGCCGCTTGAATATCTAAATAAGTGTACTGGAAGTTCAATTTGCTCACATCGATAGTACGTTGACCATTATATGCTTCTTCTGCAGGAATGTACATGGTGTCCATTACTTCAGAATAATATTCATCAGGATATTCTTCTGTTGCCGTAATAAGATCCACATTGCGGTTGATTTTTCTACCTGCATAGAAATCATCACCCGTTCCATAGTAATTGTCATAGTTGTATTGCTCCCATGGAGTCATTTCTTCACTCTCCTGATCTACAAAAGCAAAATCACCAATACCTCCATCTCCCGGGGTGGCACCAACCTCATCGGCAAGAATAGCTAGTTTAAGTCGGATGGTAGAATCACGTACCCAATTTACAAATTGACGGTACTCAGCATTTGTGATTTCGGTTTCATCCATGTAGAAAGAACGAACCGTCACCGTTTTGGTCGGAGCGTCGTTCACCGCAACAAAGTCATCGTCTGATTTACCCATGAGGAAGGATCCACCAGGTATAAGTGTCATTCCGAAAGGTTTCTCAGGATACCACTTTTTGCCTTTTGCACCAACTAGTTCTCCTCTATCTTTTTTAGAGCTACAACTAGACAACAAGGCAATGATCGCAAAAATTGCAATTAGCTTCTTCATAGGTAATTAGGTTAATTTCTTTAAGATTCAAGGGCGTAAACCTATCTATAAATTTCCAAAAAAACAACATTTTTGTGAAAAAACCCTTTAAATCTCGATTACTACGTTTTTGGTTATACTTCATTCTTTTGGCGGGCCTTAAACCACCTTTCAGGAATTTCCTGATTTGTCGCACTCAAATATTCGCCATAAGTGCAAGGTAATAACGTTTGTCTTTTTAATTTATTATTAACATTTGAAATAAATGGCAATTCTATCCACCATCTCCCCGTTTTATTGCTCTTTTTAAACGTTAATATTTCCTCTGCTATCGGAACTTGATAGGTTTTATAATAGTTTTCATTGCTAAAATCCTCATCGTCCACTCTAAAATTTACCCCTTCAATAAAATACCAAATAATTTGAGCAACTAAAGTCGCTGCACTTTCAGCCCCAGAGAATTCCTTCAATTCATACAAGCCAAAAGAACTAACTCTATTACTTATTCCAGCATACCGAGCGATTGCACAGATCTCACGGCTATCAAATCCATTCGGACTATTATGATACTTATAACTCATTTCACCGCTTTTTATTGCGGAAACATCCATAGCCACTATATCTGCATCCCGAAGAATCGGTTCGACTTCCGTAATATCTTTAGTTACGGTTCCCAATCGATATGCATCAAAATAGAGTTTATCCATTAGGGCTATTTCAGCCGGTGGATTGAAATATGACTGATAACCCAAGACGCTGTAATTAAACAAGTTGTACGGCTTATCAACAATGATCTTTCCCACATACGACTTATTGGTGATAGGATGCTCGGCATCACCCAGATCAAATCGATGGTCAATGTTGACCAAATTTATCATTTCACCCTTATCATCGTAGGCGCGGTACTGTGAATACAGTAAATCCTGACTTCCTCCTAAGATAATGGGGATTATTTTGCTCGCCAACAAGGCTTGCAGCACTGTTTTAACAGCAAAGTAAGTGTCTTGAATACTTTCTCCGGCATCAATATCTCCGAGGTCGATTATTTTCTCAGACCAATTTCCGGGATATAAACCGTATAACGATTTTCGAATCGAGTCAAAATTAATGACCTCTCCAAGATAATTCTCATCGTTTCTATTTTCTTTTACTCCTAACAAAGCAAACTTTACCTGATGTAAACTAGGCAATTCTCCTTTTCTAATATGTGCCTCAATTTGCTTCCCAAGCACTCCCGGTGCTAAAATTTCTCGGTGGGCGACCACCGACTTGGAAACGGGCGACAGAAACTCTATCATTTTTTCTTCGTCGTATTCTTTTTAGCTCGACTCGCTTTTTTGGGGGCTTTTTTATCTAACATTGCTTTTACTTCTTCAAGAGTAATTTTATCCACTTCAGTGGTTTTAGGCAACTCTATTTTGGTTTTACCCTTCAACAAGTGAAACCTACCCCATCTAGCCTTTTCTAATCGAATTCCTTCTTCAGGCCACTCCTTTATGAGTCTATCGAGCTCCTTTTGCTTTTTATCCTCAATGAGTTCAATGACATCCGCTTCGGATAAATGATCAAAATCGTATTTTTTATTCACATTGATAAAAATATTATTCCACTTGATAAATGGACCAAATCTACCTTTTCCTTTTTGAACCGGCAATCCTTCATAAGTGTAAATCGGCGCATCGGCCTTTTCTTTAGAATCGATAAGACTTTTAGCCACCTCCATGGAAACATTCAATGGATCCATTCCGGCCGGTAATGATATGAATTTCTTTCCATAGCGCACATAAGGTCCGTAACGACCATTAGCCACTTCAACTTCTTCTCCATCAAAAACCCCCAATTGCTTCGGAAGTTTAAACAGGTCCATGACCTCTTCAAAGCTAACCAAATGTAACTGTTGATCGGGTCGAAGGCTGGCAAATCTTTTTTCGTCATCATCCGGACCACCAATTTGCGCCATAGGTCCAAATTTACCGAGTCGGACCAATACGGGCTTGCCGGTTTCCGGATCAACTCCCAAGATTCGTTCGCCACTTTCACGATCCGCGTTCTCCTGAACGTCTTCCACTTGAGGATGGAACTTTGCGTAAAATCCTTTCATCATATGTGTCCACTCTTGCTTGCCCTCGGCTATGTTATCAAAATCCTCCTCTGCTTTCGCCGTAAAATGGTAATCTACTATATCATTAAAGTGTTCTACAAGGAAGTCGGTTACGATCATTCCAATATCTGTAGGCACTAACTTCCCCTTATCACTTCCTACCATTTCTGACAGGCTAGTCGCTTTCAATATATCCTTCTTAAGGAGGAGTTGGGTATAATTACGCTCAAAACCTTCGATTGTGCCCTTTTCCACATAATTCCTTTGCATGATCGTCGAAATGGTTGGTGCATAAGTCGAAGGTCGACCAATTCCCAGTTCTTCCAGTTGCTTCACAAGAGATGCTTCCGTATATCGATATGGTGGGCGGCTGAATCGCTGTGTCGCGGAAATATATAAATTCGCTAATGTATCTCCCTCTCTTAATACCGGGAGCATGCCTTCCTGTTCCTCTTCGTCAAAATCTGTTCCTTCAAGGTAAACTTTTAGAAAACCATCGAATTTTATCATTTCACCGTTGGCGGTAAAACTTTCTGAAACGGTTCGAGCAGAAAGTATATCGATCTTAACATTGGTGCGTTCTAGAATCGCATCGCTCATCTGAGAAGCCAGTATTCTTTTCCAGATCAGATCATACAGGCGCACTTGATCTCTGTCTCCCGTAATGGAATTTAGGGACATATCAGTAGGTCGGATCGCCTCATGAGCTTCCTGTGCTCC
>JAHEMZ010000006.1:0-9606 GCA_024643385.1 Flavobacteriaceae bacterium
AATAACAACAACGAGGAACATAAGATTCGAAATAAGGAGGTTCAATATTTGAAGAATATTAAATCCGACCTATTGTTAAATATCGAAGAGATCGACGGGTATATTACCACGCGTAACATGCGGATCGAATCGGCAAACAAGGTGTTGGATTACTATGAAGGGGAACCTTTGACAGATTTAAATGACTTCAACCTTCATACCATTAATGTCTATACCTGGCAGAAATTCTTTCAGATAGACAATACCTTTCAAGAATTGACCAATTCCGGTAATCTTGCGATCATTTCTAACGACAGTATCAAAAATCAATTGTTGACCTTGGAAACACGCTACAAAAAATTAAAATCGGAAGAAGAGCATTTTCGTTATGATTCAGAGGTCTTATTATACGAACCCTCGTATGAAGTATTGGACCTGAACCCCCTGGTGAAGAATTATACCTATCAAATGTCGAAGGGACAAGCCGGTGAGAATATTGAGCCCCCCAGAGCTAATTTTGAAGCCGTACTCAAAGACGTCAAACAAAAGAACGGATTCGTTATGGCTGTATATGAATTCAGTGTTATGAACCAGCAACTTTCAGCCATGAAAGAAACCTGTGAAAAACTGATTCGATTGATCGATCAAGAATTACAAACACCATGATTCCATTCTTTAGAAAATTACGCCGTGATTTTGCACGCCGGGGAAATTCCGCGAAGTACCTTCGTTACGCCATTGGAGAGATCGCACTTGTTGTTATAGGAATCCTGATCGCGCTACAGATCAACAACTGGAATGAGGAAAGGAAAAACAGAAGCAGAGAAAGATATGTTTTAGAGCAGTTAGAAAAGGAACTTCAACGGGACAGCACCTTATTAGATCGCAGTATCTTTTTAACCCATTCAAAGATGAGCAATGCCAAAATATTGCGAGACGCCATTGAAAAGCATCGATACGGTATGGCGTTAGATAGTGTGTTGAGATTTAGTTTTTTCAATGGCAGATTGGTTTTGTTTGATGCATACACCCCCAGTTTTGATGAAATTCTAACGACCGGCAACTTAAGTATTCTGCGCAGTGAAGAGCTGAAAGAACAAATGAAGAAGCATAAAAACAATAACGAGGGGATCAAAACATTTCTTTATGATGGGAGTCAGAAACTAAAAGATGATTATAACCGACATTTATATAAATATTTCGAATCGCAGATTATGACTTATTTATGGGAGAATGCACCTAAGAATTCTATTTCCATGGATAGTCTGAAAAACTTTAGAACCAATGTTCATGGCTTTTTTGATGATCCTGAAACAATATACCATATAAACAATTGTATTGGAGTGGATAGAGAATTGTATTGGCATTACACGAAACGAGTAATGCCCAGAATTGAGGCCTTATTGTTAGAGATCAGAGACGAACTAAAGCAAAAATCATGATTCCATTCTTTAGAAAATTACGCCGTGATTTTGCACGCCAGGGAAATTCCGCGAAGTACCTTCGTTACGCCATAGGAGAAATTGTACTCGTTGTTATAGGAATCTTGATCGCCTTACAGATCAATAACTGGAATGAATCAAAAAAGAAACATGCAAGCTCTGTGCAACAACTTCAAACCATTGCACAGAATTTGGAAGAGGACCTGATCCAACTCAATTCTATGAAACAATTTACCGATACCACCTTGCTTTATTCGGATCTCCTTTCGCGTCAGTTCCAGACCCTAGACCCGGTCGATTCTCGTACTTCAAAATACATTTTATGGTTAGTACTGGAAAAACAGACCAATCCAAACAAAAGTGGCTATGAAACACTTACCAGCTCCGGAGGCATTGGCAATATCCCTTTGAAGATAAAAGAATTACTTTTCGAATATCACAATGGGTTGGATAACATCGAAGCCCGGGAAGAAATTTCAAACACATTCATCAAGAATCGTTACGAACCTTACTTTTTTGACCATTACAATTATTTGATCAACAAGAATACCAAATGGCTTTCTATCGACGCCTATTTTGTTGACGACCCCAGAGAAGGAAAGGATATCGACGCCGCAAAATTTTTAACAGACGGGGAGCTGGAAGCTATGGTCTTCGGAAGACATTTTCAGATCACACAGCAAAATACATTATATGATGGCACCATAAAAGTTGCGCAGGAATTGTTGAGAGAGATAGCGGCTTACCAATAATTTACATTCGGTAAGTTCTTATATTTATGGTAAAATCACTCGAATGAGCCGGTTGTACTTGTGAAGACAGTACAAGTTTTATATAAAGGAAAAAACTTATCTTTAGTGTATAGCCGATACTAATCAACTAAAAACCAAACCATCATATGAAGTCCATTTTCATACTTATAATTTTTCTTTCTCTTTTTTCCTGTAAATCTCCTGACGAATCAAAAACTCAGTTAGGGGAAGTCCGCATTGAAGTGACCGGAAAATCAACGGCGAAACCGCTGTTCGAAAAAGGACTCTTATTACTGCATTCCTTTGAATACGAAGACGCTCGTGAGGCCTTTCAGGCGGCAAGGGACCTCGATCCGGAAATGCCCATGGCCTATTGGGGAGAGGCCATGTCCTATAACCATAGCCTGTGGTCGGAACAGGACTTTGAGGAAGCAACAGCCGTACTGAATGCGCTCGATCAATTTGATTATGCTGCCAACTGCAGCGAATTGGAACGGGATCTGATCAAGGCGGTTCAGAAATTATATCAGCCTAAAATGGATAAACCGGATCGTGATGTTGCCTACGCCTCCTTTATGGAAGAATTGACTACGAAATATCCGGATAATCAGGAGGTCGCAGCATTTTATGCCCTCTCACTGCTAGGTTCGGTTCCTGAAGGTCGGGATGTTGAGTTGTACGGAAAAGGGGCCATCATCGCACAGGGAATATTAAAGGAAAACCCCAACCACCCCGGAGCCTTACACTATCTTATCCATTCGTATGACGACCCCGATCACGCTTCGTTGGCACTTGATGCGGCCCGCGCCTATTCGAAAGTAGCGCCCGATGCAAGTCATGCCCTTCATATGCCTTCCCATATTTTTGTCGCTATGGGGATGTGGGATGATGTGATCGCATCTAATATTGACTCCTATGAGGCCAGTCTTGCGCGAATGAAGGATAAAAAACTCGACAATGATGCCCGAGGATACCATGCTTTTCATTGGCTGGAATACGGTTACCTTCAAAAGGCGGAAAAAGAGGAAGCCAAGAAAATGGTATTGGATATGAAACAATACACTTCTGAGACGCCCTCTAAACGCGCCAGAGTGCATATGATCTTTCTAAAAGGCACCTACCTGGTAGAAACCGGTGAGTGGGAAAGTGAGATTGCAGATATCCCCATCGATATCTCCGACCTGAATGTATCCATTCAATCGCAATATCATTTTCTCGAAGGAATGAAGGCATATGCTAAAGGAAACATGGAAAGACTTGATAGTATTATTGAAATAACCAAAAATGCATATAACAAAGGAAACTTTATCGTTGCCAACAACGGCCCAAAAATGTGTGCGAGCGCCAATCGAGGCGATGTAACGGCCACTGATCTCGCCGAGGTGCAGGCGCGAATGCATCAGTTGGAAGCCCTTAGTGCTGAACTGCATGGAGCTACCGAGAACACGGAAGCACATCTGTTAAAATCCATTGAAATAGAGGAAAGTTTAAGTTATAGCTTTGGTCCGCCCCATATCCAAAAACCCACTCGTGAATTGTATGCCGATTGGTTATTGCGACAAGATCGAAAGGACGAGGCAAAAATTCAATATGAACTGTGTCTAAAAACAGGCCCAAAGCGACGACTACCTTTGTTGGGAATCGACCAAGCTAAAATATAAGGGAATGATTCTTAAGTTTCGGAACATCCGTCGTCGGCTTTTGTCTCTTAACAAGGGAACGAAATATGTTACTTATGCTTTTGGAGAGATCTTTCTTGTTGTCATCGGTATCCTTATCGCAGTTCAATTAAATAATTGGAATGAGGAAAACAAGCGCAAAGAAGCTGAGTTTTATATGCTGAATGAAGTATTGAATAACCTTGAGGAAGATGCCGATCAAATTAGTAACATCATAAGAGCCAGGGAAAGAGGTGTTGTGGCGACCGAAACGCTTCTCCGTATGATTCGAAGTGGGGACTCCAATCCGGATAGTTTGGCTAAATACCTGCCGCGTTTCCTAACCTTTGAACGCTATTTTCCGGTGAGCAATGCCTATGAAATGATCAAATCTTCGGGAATCAAGATCTCTAACAAAGACGTGAGAACTCAGTTTTCTCGGTATTACGATTTTGAACAAATGAAGATACTTACCAGCGCAGAAGATATCGAGCAGGCCTTCGAAAATACCATGCACTTCAGCAATCCCGTGCGTGACAATATCACAGTAATGGACAAGGTAAAAGGATTTCAGCTAAAGCATCCTCACGACCCTGTTTTTTTGGAACAACTGACCATTTTGTTGGTAGGGTTTCAGGACAATAACGGGGGAACCTTATCTACCTTGTTGGAATTTTATGTCCTGAATCAGGAATTGATCCAAACACTGAAAGAAGAAATTCAAAGCATTAAAGAATGATCAAGCTCTTCCGTTCACTTCGCCAAAGATTCCTCATGGAGGGAAAAAGAATGAAATATATTCAATATGCCTTTGGAGAGATTTTTCTGGTGGTTGTTGGTATCCTGATCGCACTTCAAGTTAGCAATTGGAATGAAAATCGCAAACTGAAGTTACGGGAACAGGTATATTTAAAAACCCTTCACGAAGAATTTATCAGTAATAAATTGCAGTTTGAAGAGGTGATAAAAAATCACCGTCTTGCCTTAAAAGGTTGTAGACAAATCATCAAACTCTTCCCTATTGAAATGACGGAAACCCTAAATAATACGCTAATTTCTGCTTTCAGTGATATTTTTAAGAGATATACATTTAACCCTTCACAAGGGACCGTCAATGCCTTGATCAATTCATCTTCCATTGAATTGATCTCAAATGATTCCCTGCGACAAAAGCTTATTCAGTGGAATGATATTGTGAAGGATTATCAGGATGAAGAAAATTTATCGGTTGAATTTGCACGGAATCACTTGGAGATCTATGCCATGAAAAATTTCCAGTGGGACGGTGACATCACAGACCCGCGATTCGATATGAACATCTTAAAATCCTTAGAATTTGAAAATTTGATCAGGCAGCGAGAGCAGGATCTTTTGGATATTTTGGAAAATGACACCAAAGAACTGGAAATGGTGCAGGAAGCTATGGACAAGATCATAACTCTAACCGAAACATAAAATACCATGATCCATTTCTTTCGAAATATCCGTCAATCACTCATCGATACAGGCAAAACCACCAAATACTTAAAATATGCATTGGGTGAGATCATCTTGGTGGTCATTGGAATTTTGATCGCCTTACAACTGAATGAATGGAACGACGAACGTAAAATCCTACGGGAAGAACAAGTAGTTCTTGTGAAACTTCATGAAGAATCAGAATCCATCGTGAATTACCTTCAAAACCATTACGATCTCAGTATTTCACTTGTGGAGTATATCGAAAAAAGCGCAAGGGCATTGAATGAAGGAACCCTAGGGGATATGAGTGTAGACGAATTTGGCTTTGGCGTATTTGGAACCGCCTATTTTGAAGCGATAGCACCTCCAAAGAGCACTTATCTTGAACTGAACAATACCGGAAAGATACAGATCATCCGTTCGGAAAACATTCGCACAAGTTTAAGTGATTACTATTCATACTTAGAATACACGAACACCCAATTGGTTTACTTTCGAAATCAATTCACCAAACCGGTAGAAGCTGGCGGGAATGACTTTATTTACTCCTATGATCCCAATTCAGCCGCTAAGATAAAGTCTAATATCAATTTTGAAAACCTGACTAAAAATAAACTTTTTATCAGTAAGCACACCAAAGCATTGCGAGATCAGATCGTATTTAATGAAGTGAGATTGGAACTATTAGATAAGGCCAAGAAATTATGTAGTATTTTGGCAGGTGAATTGGAGGTGAACTGTAACCATTCTTCCACCGAATTATAACCTTCAGCAAAAAAACTAAAAGCGACACCAATGATCAAGTTCTTCAGAAATAAGCGTCTATCCCTGCTCAATGAGGGAAAAACCACGCGCTATTTGAAATATGCCATCGGAGAGATCGTGTTGGTGATGATCGGGATCCTGTTGGCGCTTCAGGTAAATAATTGGAATGAAGAAAGAAAGAAAGCCAAATTGGAGAAGGATCTTTTAATTCAATTTGTGAGAGATATTACGGAGGATACCTTATCCTTAAATTTTGAATTTCAACGTTTTGAAAACGTAGCTCAAAACGCTGAATTCCTAAAGGAAAAACTGAATTCAGATCTCCCTTATGAACAAAGGATGGACACGGCATTTGCGGTTATTGCGACTTTAAATATAAGAGAAGCCAACTACTTAACTTATCATAAGGTAAAAGATTTGGGTATGGGCATTATAAGCAGTGACAGCCTTCGATATTATCTTACCACCTATTATGAAAGTTCTGAGCATCTGAAAAGTGTCGAACGTTACTATGAAGTGGATAAATATTTTCGAGCCACCATCTACCCAAAATACTTCAAAGCTTATCAATTTGGTCGATTAGCCATTCCAACCGATTATCACCTTCTAAAAGAATCTAATGAATTCAGGATTGCCTTGGATTATGTGATCAATGACGTAAAGTTTTATTCAAATTGGTCTAAAAGACGGAAAGAAATTGCCGTTTTACTTTTGAAAATGATCAAACAAGAACTAAATATAAACGATGATGATTAGGTTCTTCCGTCAGATACGACTCTCTATGTTAAATGCAGGCAAAACGACCCGTTATTTTAAATACGCTATCGGGGAGATTATCTTGGTCGTTATTGGAATTTTGATTGCCTTTCAAGTGAATAGTTGGAACGATGCCCGAAAGAATCAGGCTAAAAAAATAGCTCTTCTCAAAGCTCTTCAAGTAGAATTTTCACTCAATCTCACTCAATTGGACAGTGTGATCTTTTACGATGCAAAAGTAATGAATAGTACCAGCCGACTTTTACACCTCGATCCAATGGATCGCATGATCGATAATACGGATTCGATACGTGCATTAGTTCAAAATACCGGTTGGTTATGGACCTTCGATGCTCAAAATGGGGCATTGCGGTCAGGAATCTCTTCCGGTGATATCCATTTGATCAAAAATGATTCCCTCATCAATTTACTCTTCGGCTGGCCGGATGTAGTGGCCGATGCAAAGGAGAATGAAGATCGCCAAATTGAGCTTGGATTAAATTCAGATTCTGTCATAAATCGTTTTGTGCGAAGTGCGGATTTTTATGGTGTCATATCAACTGAACCGGGTCTCAGTAAATTTTCATCAGACTATAGAGCCTTACTCAATGACCCTTTATTTGAAGATTACATAGTACAGCGAAACTCACACACGTTTGATGCCATTATTGAGTTAAAGATCGTAAAAAATCAAAATGAGATCATTTTGACCCTTATTCAAGACGAACTGAATAAAATGAAACAATAAATGACCATGCCACTTTTTACAATCCCTATTTATTCCATATTCTTTACGTCATTTTTAAGTAGTAATCAACCCAATGAATTACCTGACCCCTTTGAAGCAAGATGGAAGGGGCAGTCGCTTTGTGAGGTTTTACAAGATAATGACAACAAGAGGCTAAAGGCCAATAAGAACTTACCTTGAAAATGGGTCCTAAACGAAGACTTACATTAATGGGTCTTGAAAATGTCGAAATTCTTGTAGAATGATAAAGTTCTTCTAAGATACCTGACAAATCCATATCGGAAGGCAATCAATTTAATATTCGAAGTCTGCCATCGATCAGATGGTTTGGATAATGGTGCGCAGATTGTTAGCTGCTTAACTTTATGGCCCAAATGAACTCGGCATGGAATAACAAGATTCAGGTCTTTTAACACGCCTGTCCTAAGATCCAGAAAACGTATGAAAGGGAATGGACTTCATGGATTAGTAACTCTCTTGAAATTCTTTTGAATGTAAACCAAGTGTTAATGTCATAAAAAAACCTCCATTGCAATGGAGGTTTTTCTATAAATTTTAAAGATCTTAGGCTTATTCTCCAAAAAGATATCCCATTATACCTCCAAAATCGCCATAAACCTGTTGATAGATAATTTTACCTTCCTCATTAAAGTCGAAAGATTCATACAATCTTACGGTTGCGCTCTTTGCCTCGGTAGAATCGGTAGCTACTCTCGTAACTTCCCATTTGCTATAATGCCTAACAGAGCCATCCATTTTTTTGGTTTCAGAATTAACTCCGGGCAGTAACACAGGCTCATTCATTAATTTAAAATCGAACGTAGCCCACATTTCCTTATCAGAATCCATCATTTCTGTTTTAGAAAGAGAGTCATTTTTTGCTTGAAACCCTGTATCTAAAAACACAAAATCGTCGGCATACATGGAATAATCCAAATTTTCATTTTGCCAACCCTTTATATTGGCCAAGGCGGTTTCGGAATTTTTTGCAAAGGTTGCTTCTGCCATTGCATTAGGATCTTCTTTCACTTCTGTTTTACATCCTACAAAAAGGATGGATAGGATTAGAATAGCATAAATAAACTTCATAGGATTGAATATTAGTTAGTTATAAAGAATAAATGTACAAATAAATTTTAAAATGGATTGATTTTTAAAATGAAATTGAAATGACTATCATTACATGGTCAATGAATGAATCCTATTGTAATATCTATTTTGATCCTTTCTTTTGATAAATTAAATTTTATTGCGATGCAATCTATTTGGTCTGCCTCAAGATGGTTCTGCCTTTTTGGTGGCATTTTAAGCTCCATTTGTATTTTAATCGGATGTACACACAAAAATAATTTCCCGGATCCATTGCAAGCCGGATGGAAAGGGCAGTCAGTTTGTGAGGTACTGCAAGACAATGCCGGTATGCGAGTTTTAAAATGTACTTTCCCTCCCGGGGTAGGTCATGAACGACATGAACATGCCCCTCATTTTGGATATACACTGAAAGGAAGCAAATTTCGAATCACAGATGCTAAAGGCTCTCGTGAAGTGGATGTGCCAACCGGATATGATTTCATTAATGAAGAGATCATCATTCACGAAGTACAAAATATTGGCGATAGCACTGCGGTATTTCTGATCATCGAACCCAAGGGATGATATGACAGATTCATTTGGCGTTCAAAATTGGAAAACTAAAACCCATTTAACACAATTTTACCATCGCTCTAAAATGTTTGTTATACCTTGAACGTTCTAATTCCACCTTATCATTTTTCATGAACGGATTTGATATCATTACCGTATTTGCCATTATTTTATTTGCCCGTTTGGGGGTTCGACTTTATTCGCGCTATAAAAAAATGAAACAAGAAGAAAAAGAAAATAAATCCGATAAAGATTAGAATTTGTGGAGCAGCAATAAAGAACGCTCCAGAAGAAGATTATTCCTCCTCGTCCTTTTTAGAAGCGA
Organism: Flavobacteriaceae bacterium; assembly: GCA_024643385.1. Classification (GTDB taxonomy): domain Bacteria; phylum Bacteroidota; class Bacteroidia; order Flavobacteriales; family Flavobacteriaceae; genus JAHEMZ01. The sequence continues at coordinate 9,531 of JAHEMZ010000006.1, forward strand.
ATCGACGTTCCAACTCTGCCTGAAATTCTTCCATAACCGGTTTTACAGTACTTTCGGGAAGGTCCGCAATACGGAT
>JAHEMZ010000006.1:9706-56121 GCA_024643385.1 Flavobacteriaceae bacterium
GCAAATATTTGTGACCCCAACCCCATGCGATAGGCGCCGGCTATTTTTTGAGTGTCCTTATCCCACAAAAACATATGGTGGTAATAGGAATCGAATTTATCCAGATCCGTAGCGTTATTGGTTCCCTCCCCTACTTCCCTGAAGGTTATTTCTCGTAAACGTCCAATCTCCTGCAATATGTTTGGAATGCAATCAGCTTGTGCCAAAAACACTTCATAGTTCTTACTCTCCAAGAGACGTTTATCTTCCGATCGCAGTGTTTCCACCTCCATCTCCATCGCCTTTATTGGGATCGGTCCGGCTATTTTTTTAGGTGGTTTCGGGATCTTTAGGGATTTTGGAATGTTTTCAAGCAACTTCTTTCGCTCAAAAGGATTCGCTAAAACATAGGTTTTCCTTCGCAGAAAGTCGGTGAAATCTTCCAGACTTTCATGCTCCTTTTGATCACTTACTGAAATAGGATTTCCAATACGAACCTTTATGAGTCGTTCCTTTTGGGTCAATAATTCTGAAGGCAATTTAGCGGTTCTGAAGGTATCACTCAAATGAGCCAAACTATAGAATAATTTACTGTTCTTGGCATGAAAGTAAATAGGCACTACAGGGACTTCCGCCTTTTTTATCAATTTCATAGCGGCTACTTCCCAGGGTCTGTCAACTACCAAACGCCCGTCGCGATAAGTTGAAACCTCTCCGGCAGGGAAAATACCTAATGCATAACCCTCTTTTAAATGTTGTAAGGCACCTTTGAACCCGGCAATACTGCTTCGTTGATCCTTATGATTTTCGAAAGGGTTCACCGGCATTACATAGGGTTTTAGCGGTTCGATCCGATGCAGTAAAAAATTAGCGATGATCTTAAATTGGGGTCGATGCTCCAATAAAAGCTTCAGCAATAATATCCCGTCGATACCTCCCAATGGATGATTGGAAATGGTGATAAAGGGTCCTGTTTTGGGAATTCGTTTCAGATCTTCTTCGGGGATCTCGAAATTGATTTCGAATTCATCCAACAAAGCATTGATAAATTCCAGATCACTCAGGTGTTTATTTCGATCATAGATCTTATTCATGGTCGAAATTTTCAACACCTTCATCAATAACCAACCTAAGGAAGTACCAAGAAAACCAAGGTTATCCACATTTATGGCTTTAGCAACTTCTTTGGCGTTTACCAGTCCCATAATGATTAGGTTATTGAGTACCGTTCTTAGTAACGGGAATCACAAATATAGCGAAACATAAACAACTTGTTACCTACTCATTTACAATGAGTTGTACCGTCTCGCTGCTTTCTTGCTTCAATAATATTTCTTTGTCTTGTGTAAGCGATTGAATTTCAATCGGTTTGCTGTGCCTAATGGTATATAGTGTCACACCATAATAGCAAACTACCTTAAATCGTTCTCTCAACTTGGTCAACAAAGGCTCCAAATTATTGTATTTATTGTCTATACAAACGGAAAAACTGATCGCTGAATTCTGAATGAGTTCCACCTTCATTTTAAAGCGATGTAATAGATTGAATACCTCGCTAAAATTATCTTCCATCATAAAACTGAAATCGAGTGACGATAGCGAGATAAGCACTTGATTTTTCTTCAAGATAAAACAAGAGACCATTGGATCCAATAGGACTCCTTTTCCTACGCAGGTTCCCGGGCCTTCCGGATGCAAGAAGGATTTTACAAAAAGGGGGATCTCTTTTCTCTGTAAAGGCTGTAAAGTTTTTGGGTGAATGACAGAAGCTCCATAAAACGCTAATTCTATGGCTTCTCTATACGATATATGATGTAATAACTGAGTGTCTGAAAAATACCTCGGGTCGGCATTGAGCACCCCCGGAACATCCTTCCAAATGGTCACGCTCTCGGCATTTAAGCAGTAACCAAATATTGCCGCCGTATAGTCACTCCCTTCCCGACCGAGGGTGGTGGTAAAGTTGTTATTTCGTTCAGAACCTAAGAACCCCTGTGTAATGGTAATTCCTTTTTTAGAAACAATTTGTATGATATGGGATTGTGTCTCTTCCCAATCGACTCTGGCATCGCGGTAATAATCATCGGTTTTAATACATTGCCGTACATCCAACCAATCATTTTTCAATCCTGCATCATTCAAGTAATGAGAAACGATGATCGTAGAGACCATTTCTCCATAACTCACTACCTGATCGTAAACAAAGGCATGGTTCTTTGATTTGTTGGTCTCTAAAAATGCCCTCAGTTCTCCAAACCATTTGGATAATTCCGAATAGATCTTATGGGAGGTGTTTGGAAATAGATCGTTCACTATTTTTAGATGGTAGTTGTAAACTTCTGAAATACTGGATTCGATTTCGGCCTGATTAGAAAAGTAGTTGTATACCACCACTTCCAATGCATTGGTTGATTTCCCCATCGCCGAAATTACCACCACGAGATTTTTTTCTGAAGTAAATTCCAGTACTTTTTTGACATTTTTAACTCCTTCCGCATCCTTTACGGAAGCTCCTCCGAATTTGAAAATTTTCATTCTTCCAAATATTTATTCAATGCTTCTATATGCATCGCCACAGGGCGCCAATCGTGCATGATATGGGCTCCTGTGCGTTCGTAAAACTGTATGGCTCCTTCATTCCAATCCAAGACCTCCCAATTTACTCTTTTTACCCTCTGTTGTTTGGCATATTCCATTACACGTCGATACAACATACTTCCTACTCCCATATTCCTCATTTTCTCCTTCACAATGAGATCTTCTAAATGAATGGTCCTTCCCTTCCATGTAGAAAATCGAAAATAGACCAAAGCCATCCCGACGATCTCTCCGATAGTTTCAGCCACAAAACAAGTAAATTGGGGGTTCGAACCAAATCCGGCCGATCTTAACTCCTCCACAGAAACTTCCACCGCGTCAGGTTCCTTTTCAAAGGCGGCCAATTCTTTGATGAGCTCCAAAACCTGAGGCATATCTACTTTTTCCGCTTTTCTAATCTTTATCTCCATCTTGTGGTTTTGGGGTACAAATATCGTTTCTATTTGTTAAAAATACCGATATTTGTATCAAATTCACAACCCTTACCAAATGATGTCTCAGAAGAATACCACCTTAGGTGAATTTATCATTGAAAACCAAGGCGAATTCCAATATTCTTCGGGAGAACTATCCCGATTGATCAATTCCATTCGATTGGCTGCCAAGGTGGTCAATCACGAAGTGAATAAGGCCGGCCTCGTCGACATTTTAGGCAATGCCGGAGACACGAATATTCAAGGGGAAGATCAGCAAAAATTGGATGTGTACGCGAACAATGCCTTTATAAAAACATTGACCAATCGCGAAATTGTATGCGGCATTGCAAGTGAGGAAGAGGACGATTTTATTACCATTAAAGGGCGTAACGAAAAGAACGATAACAAATATGTGGTGCTTATCGACCCCTTAGACGGTTCTTCAAATATCGATGTCAATGTTTCTGTAGGTACCATTTTTTCCATTTACCGTAGAGTTACGCCGTCAGGTACCCCGGTTACACTGCAGGATTTTTTACAGCCGGGAAGAAATCAAGTAGCGGCCGGTTATATTATTTACGGAACTTCTACGATGATCGTCTATACAACGGGCCATGGTGTAAATGGTTTTACTTTGAATCCGGCCATTGGAACGTATTACTTGTCTCATCCCAATATGAGATTCCCCGAAGATGGTAACATCTATTCGGTAAATGAAGGAAATTATGTGCATTTCCCTCAAGGCATAAAAGACTATATCAAGTATTGTCAGAAGGAAGAAGGAGATCGCCCGTATACTTCACGTTATATAGGTTCTTTGGTTTCCGATTTCCATCGAAATATGATCAAAGGGGGAATTTATATTTATCCCAATACCTCTAAAGATCCGAACGGAAAGTTACGCCTACTCTACGAGTGCAATCCCATGGCTATGATTGCGGAACAAGCCGGTGGAAGCGCAAGTAATGGATTCCAGCGTATCCTGGACCTCCAACCCTCCGCCCTGCATGAAAGAACTCCTTTTATTTGCGGAAGTAAGAATATGGTGGAAAAAGCAGAAGGGTTTATGCAATCACACAAACCCTCCTTGTAATCTTTATTTTTTACAAATAACTATTTCCTGTTCAATAAATAGCGATAATCGTCTATATCGAGACCGCCATTAAAGATCTGAATGGATCGATTGATAAGCTTCATCGCCTGGTCGTGGGGATATCCCAAACCGATCGCATATCGTTCGATCAATTCGAGTTCTTCTTCATCAATACCGTGATCAATATAAATCAGTTTAAAAAATTCCAGCATGCGTTCCAAACGTTCATCAGCTGAATTCACAGCTTGAAAAGGATATTTTTCCGGGCTTTTTAGTACTTCATTGTACTCTGCATCCGTAATATCCAATTTGCGCGCAAAACGTTTTAATAATCGCTCTTCATTTTCATTCAATCGACCATCTACTGCGGCTATGTTAACCAAAGACGCAAAATGACCCAAATTTCTGCGGTGTGCTCCGCTCTCAAATAAATCTGTAAATGACATAACTTTTATTTATGTTGCAAATATAGAATTTGTAATTCTTTTTATTTGGATAATCCCTTCAAAAATATTGCCATAATTTTTGCTCGAATCCAAGGATTAGTATCTTTGTCCGGCAATGAGTAAAAGCTTCGTGAACTCTCTTTACGCACAGTCTTCGCAACTGCGAAAACTGCGGGATGCTATTGTCCAATCTCAAAAAGAGTTAGCCATTGAAGGACTTATTGGTTCTTCACTTAGCGTAGTCCTATCTCAAGTTTTTAAATCCTCGGACCTGCCATTTCTACTCATTTTGAACGATAAAGAAGAGGCCGCCTATCATTTGAACGACCTGGAAAATTTATTGGGAGATCAAAACGTACTTTTTTATCCGGGGAGTTATCGACGACCGTATCAAATAGAAGAAACTGATAATGCCAATGTCTTATTGCGAAGTGAAGTACTTAATCGTATCAACTCGCGCAAAAAGCCGGCTCTTATTGTCACTTATCCGGAAGCCTTATTTGAGAAAGTGGTCACCCGCAAAGAATTAGAGCGCAATACGCTGAAACTTGCTGTGGGAGAGGAGGTTTCCGTTGATTTTGTGAATGAAGTACTGTTCGAATACCATTTCAAACGCACCGATTTTGTAACTGAACCAGGAGAATTTTCAGTCCGAGGGGGCATTTTAGACGTGTTCTCTTTTAGCAATGATGAGCCTTATCGCATTGAATTCTTTGGCAACGAAGTGGAAAGTATCCGAACCTTTGATGTGGAAACCCAGCTATCCCTAGAACAACAGAAGAAAGTGTCGATCATCCCCAATGTGGAAAATAAAATGGTGGATGAAAAGCGAGAAAGCTTTCTGAAATATATTGCGGGGAAAACAGTGGTCTTTATTCGAAATGAGGAACATTTGGGAGCTAGCGTCGATAAACTATTTAAAAAAGCAACGGAAGCCTTTAAAGACATTCAAACGGAAGTAAAGCTGAGTGAGCCCAAAGAACTTTTCTGTAATTCCGCCTTGCTGAAGGAACAACTTAAAGATTTTACTACCGTTAGTCGCTCTACTTCCACTTCTCACAAGACCGTTTTCCAATTCAATACACAACCTCAACCTTCCTTCAATAAACAATTTGATCTGCTTATTGAGCACTTAAATGCAAATACCGAAAAGGGAATTACCAATTATATTTTTTGCAGTAGTGATTCGCAGGCTAAACGCTTTCATGACATCTTTGAAGACGCCAAACAGCATGTGGAACAATTTGAAACCATTGTATTTCCTCTATATCAAGGCTTTCGGGATGAAGAAAGGAAAATCGCCTGCTATACCGATCATCAGATCTTTGAGCGCTACCATAAGTTTCTGCTAAAGAATGGCTACGCCAAAAAGCAGGCTATTACTTTAAAAGAACTCACTAATCTGGAAGTTGGAGATTACGTGACCCATATCGATCATGGGATTGGTAAGTTTGGCGGACTTCAGAAAATTGAAGTGGAAGGAAAGACTCAGGAAGCCATAAAATTGATCTACGGAGATCGAGATATTCTGTACCTCAGTATTCATTCACTGCATAAGATCTCAAAGTTTAATGGCAAAGATGGTACGGTTCCCAAAATTTATAAATTGGGAAGTGCCGCCTGGAAGAATTTAAAACAAAAGACCAAAACCCGGGTCAAAGAGATCGCGTTCAGTTTGATCGAACTATATGCCAAGCGACGATCGCAAAAGGGTCATGCCTACGGCCCTGATTCTTATTTACAACTGGAGCTGGAATCCTCCTTTATTTATGAGGATACCCCTGATCAAATAACGGCGACGGAAGATGTAAAGCGGGACATGGAGAATGAACGTCCTATGGACCGCTTGGTCTGTGGTGATGTTGGATTTGGTAAAACCGAAGTAGCCATTCGAGCTGCCTTTAAAGCTGTGGATAACGGAAAACAAGTCGCCGTGTTAGTACCGACAACCATTTTGGCGTTTCAGCATTTCAAAACCTTTTCAGAACGACTTGCCGACATGCCGGTAAGAGTAGATTACCTCAATCGCTTCCGGAGCACTAACCAGCGAAAGGAAGTATTGGAAGGCCTTCAAGAAGGTACACTTGATATTGTCATTGGGACGCACCAATTAGTGAACAAGAATGTGGTCTTTAAAGATTTGGGGTTATTGATTATTGACGAGGAACAAAAATTCGGTGTCGCCGTCAAGGACAAGCTAAAAACCCTTAAAGAAAATGTGGACACCTTGACCCTTACCGCTACTCCGATCCCACGAACCCTTCAATTTAGTTTGATGGCCGCCAGGGATCTTTCGGTGATCACCACGCCTCCACCCAACCGTTATCCGGTGGAAACACAGGTCATTCGCTTTTCAGAAGAAGTGATCAGAGACGCCATTCGTTATGAAATTTCGAGAGGCGGACAAGTTTTCTTTGTTCATAATCGTATTGAGAACATTAAAGAAGTAGCGGGAATGTTACAACGACTTATCCCTGATGCCAAGATTGGTATCGGTCATGGTCAATTGGATGGGAAAAAACTGGAGAGTCTGATGTTGGCTTTTATGAATAATGAATTTGACGTATTAGTTTCTACCACCATTATCGAAAGTGGTCTGGATGTTCCCAATGCCAATACCATTTTTATCAATAACGCGAATAATTTCGGTTTAAGCGATCTACATCAGATGCGAGGTCGTGTTGGAAGAAGTAACAAAAAGGCATTTTGTTATTTCATCACCCCTCCTTATTCAGCCATGACGGATGAGGCCCGAAAACGAATTACCGCTTTGGAACAATTCAGTGAACTGGGCAGTGGGTTTCATATAGCCATGAAAGATCTTGAGATCCGGGGAGCCGGCGATCTGCTTGGCGGGGAACAAAGTGGGTTTATCAACGAAATTGGTTTCGAAACCTATCAAAAGATCCTTGCGGAAGCCATTGATGAATTAAAGGAAAAGGAATTCAAAGGTTTATATACCGGTACGGAGCAAGAGAAAAAATCCTTTCTGAGGGAGACGGTAATTGACACCGATTTCGAATTGCTCTTTCCAGATGATTACGTGAATAATATTACAGAGCGGCTAAATCTTTATACCCAATTGAACGAATTGAAGACGGAGATTGAGTTAGAAAAATTCGAATCGGAATTGGAAGATCGATTTGGTCCCCTCCCCAAACAAGCTGCGGATCTATTGAACAGTGTGCGAATTAAATGGATTGCTATTTCTATGGGATTAGAGCGAGTGGTGATGAAGAAGAATCGTTTTGTAGGTTACTTTATTAGCAATCAGCAAAGCTCCTTTTATCAAAGTCCTGCTTTTGGCAAGGTGTTGCAATTTGTGCAGGAACATCCTACTACCGTAAAAATGAAAGAAAAACAAACACGCACCGGATTGAGATTACTGCTCACAATTGAATCCATAAACAATGTGAAAAAGGCCTTAAAAGCCCTGGAAAAATTTCAATAAAAAAGGCCGATCTCTCGGCCCTTGTCTATTTCAAAATCTGTTTAACGAGCACCCCTTCTTTGTCTTTAATGTGTACAAAATAGGATCCTTTGCTCCATGTTGACGTATATATCTTTTCAGCGATGTGCATAAGATCGTTCTCAAAAACAATCTTCCCTGTCACGTCGTAAACCGTAACGGCAAAAGTCTCATCAAAAGGAAGCGAAGTCTTGATTTCAAACTCATCCCCTACAGGATTAGGAACGACCTGAACTCCTTGAAACCCATCAGGGTTTTCGTTTCCCAAAACCAGTCCTGAAATGATTCTTAGATTTTTTGTGCCAAAATCTGTCACATATAATTTATCCTCCGTTGAATCGTAATAAATACCATTAGGGGTGTGGAAGGTGGCTTCGGAGATATCTCCGTCGGCATTTCCTTGACTGCTTCCCGCAAAAAGAACATAATCCTCTATTCCATCCGGATTTACGGCATATATCTTATCACTTCCCATGGAAGTGCCAAATATTTTCCCCTGGCCGTAGGTGATAAAACCCAGATTAGGGTAAGCGCCACCATCGGTTGGTACCTGCGCTATATATTCCAAATCACCATTCGCCAGAACATTATAAATGTTTCTGTCGTTATAATTTCCCACAAATAATTTCCCCGATTCATCATAAGCAAGTCCGACGGGGCCATTTAATTCTGCCGCAACAGAAATGTCTGTGATCGTGCCATCCGGTGCCAGTCGAAGGATCTTACTGCCGGTGTACAAGGTGAAGATCATCGATTCATCATCGAAAGATTTTACAATTCCCGAAGGATGCCCGGTAATAGGATACGAAGCCAGCAGGTTTCCGTCGATATCGTATTTATGGATCACATTCCCCTGGCCATCGCATACGTACAGCTCTTGATTAGTGTTAAAAGCCAATCCGTTGGGAGAAATCAATCCCGAAATAAAAGTAGAAACTTCTCCTACGGGGGAAAATTTAAATACGGCGTCACCCATGTAATTCGAACAATAAATGTTTCCGTTATTGTCTAAAATTATTGCGTCATCAGGTGTGCCTGCTGTAAAGGTGGTTACTGTTTGTGTATGAGAAGTAATGATTCCCCCCAACCAAACTAAATAGCATAATAATTGTGTTTTCATGATTTCAAAAATTTAAAAGTTGGGGCAAACTTACTTTTTGATCTCCTGTGAATCGACCGTTTGCGTACAGTCGGACATAATTATTAGGCAGCCTGATGCTTTTTTATAAAATTACTAGGTGTATCCTTCATATTGTCTTTGAAGGCTTTATTGAAGGTTGATTTTGAATTGAACCCCACGTCCATGGATAAAGCGAGGATGGTATGCCTCAAGTGCTCTTTGTTCTCTACTTTTTTTACAAATTCATCCACGCGAAAACTATTGATAAAATCATAGAAAGTAGTTTGATACACCTGATTCAATAGCCATGAAACATTATTCGTAGAAGTCTGCAGTTTTTCGGCCACGTCCGCCAGGGTTAGATCATTTTGAAGAAAAGCTTTTTCATTCAGCATTAAACTGTCCAATTTATTTTGAAGCAGTACCGAATCCGATTCGGTTAGACGATCCTTTTTTAAGGAATTCCTTTCTTTTTCAATGGAAATACGGAATAATTCGGGTTGTTTTAAACTGAAATAGCCTATTACATAGATAAAAACAGGAATGGCTACCCAAATATTATCATACCCTAGATAAGTTAATTCCCCTGCAAATAAAAGTGAATTTAAATACCCTATCGCCCATGCGGTAAGACAAGTCAGGATGGAAAAAAGAAAAAAGTTCAGGTAGGTAATTGGAGTCTGCTCAAAAGAGAACGTTTCTTTCTCCGCTAACTTAAACTTCTTTAGCAATTGAAAACTCCGTAGCACATAAAAGACGTTGAACGCGATCATTACCATCGAAATAATCCGAAAATATAACATTAGATTCCCATGCAAGAAAAAATCATAATAGGCCTCCTTGGTATAGGTAAGAATATAATAGAAAGCAAAAAAAAGCATTCCGAAAAAGGGAACATAATGGACGATTGATAACTTAAATTGATGATTCCCCTTGAATAACAACCGTTTTACGTAAGTAAAAATGAAAGGCCCAAAAAGAAACACCAGAGCATCTACGGCCAAACTCCATTGAAATATCCACTGATTTAAAAAACGGAAATAGACAAATCTGCCTATCAGCATAAGGGTTGCCAAAGCAATTAAAATAGAAAGGGTCTTGTTGGCGGACTGATTGTGATTGGAAATACGATGCAATGTCAAGGAAAGGAATATCCCCTGACAGATTCCGATAAATATTATAACATCAAGAAGTTTAAAAGTAATATCCATACCCAATGAGTGAGGCCACAAAGATAGATCTGTACAAACTAAAAATAGTGTTTTTGGATACAGCCGTACCTAAAAGTGGTAAAAAGCATTCTCAAAATGTTCAATTTTCTCTGTTGTTTTATTTTTTAGGACCGAGATAATATCAAAGCGCACTTCAACCACCAGGTTATTTTCTACCACATATTCATTGGCCGCCTTTACTAATAATTTAACCTTCCCTTTGGAAACAAATTCCTGTGGGTTACCAAAAACAGCGCTGTTTCGTGTTTTTACTTCGACGATTACAAGGGTTTCAGCTTCCTTTTGAGCGATGATATCAATCTCAGCTTTTTGGTAGACAAAATTACGTTCCAAAATGGTATAGCCTTTCCGAAGTAAAAATTCGGCAGCCATCTTTTCTCCCAGCATTCCCAATTCATTGTGATAGGCCATCAAAAAGTCAGTTTTATCATTTCTTTTTTAATATCCAAGGTTACCTCCCCCCCAAACTTTATCGCCCTATTATCGAATATATGCCCGGCAGGAAAATCAAAACACACAGGGTAGTTATATTCCTTTACCGCGTCATATATAATTTCTTCAGCCGTCTTGCCAAAGGGAATTGTATTATCTCGCATGTCCGACATTCCGCCTACGATCAAGCCGGCCAAATCATTGAGCATCCCATTGCGTTTTAGATTTATCATCATTCGATCGATGTGATACAAGTATTCATCCAGATCCTCCAAAAACAATATCTTCCCTTTTGTAATTACTGCGGAAGGACTTCCGCAGAGCGAATACAAGATGGATAAATTGCCTCCGATCAATGACCCACGGGCCTCCCCGTAGCGATTCAATGAATTCTCTGAAAAATATTCCAAGGAATACGGTTCCCCAAATAATGCTTTATGCAAAGTTTCTTTGGTTGCTTCCGATTTCTTTTCAAGTTCAAGCGGCATTTGTGCGTGTAAGGTAGCGATCCCTAACCTATGTATATGACTATGCAGCACAGTAATATCACTATATCCCACGATCCATTTCGGACGATTTATAAATTCGGAGAAATTTATGGTATCTATAATGCGAACGGTCCCGTAGCCTCCCCGTGCACACCAGATCGCTTTTACCGCTGGATGATCCATCATTTCCTGCAGATCTGCAGTTCGCAAGTTGTCGTCCCCTGCAAATTGATCGCTCTCAGCACCAATACTTTTCCCCAAGATCCCATTCAGACCCCATTGCCTTAGCAGTGTTAGCGCAGGTTGCAACTCAGCTTTGGTGATTTTTCGTGCCGTGGAAACAATGGCCACAGTATCCCCTTTTTTTAAGTGATTTGGAATAAGCATGTAGGTGTGTATTTAATCTAATACGTTATGAATTAAAATTAACCCTTTTTTTTATACCAAATTCATAATTGCATATTGCTCTAATTTTCAATACTTTTAAAACCATTACTTAATCCTGCTGAATGGCCGCAACTACTTTTTACTCCTGTAACACTTCCGGACTTAATATTTACGTTCCCGATGGTTCGAATCCCTGGGATCAAAGCAGGGCCAAACATGTTTTTCGTCGGCTGGGTTATGGCGCCTCCCGGAATCGATTAAATCTTGCGCTGACCTTGGATCCTTCCGAGCTAGTTGAAAATCTGGTGAATGCGGCTGTGGATCTCCCACTAACAGAAACTCCTTTTTGGGGTTATTATAACATCAACGACTTTACCAATTTTGAAGTTGAAAATGAGCAATACTTGAATGATTGGAGAATTTTGACCGGGAATAACTTTGTTTCACAGGACCTAAGAGGGAGAATGACTTCCTTTTGGCTTAATCATTTTGTAACTGAATTAGAGGTGTATAATTATGCCCCTTATCTTTTTCAATATTTCAATGTTTCTGAAACGTATGCATTGGGGAATTTCAAGGATTTCGTTCGAGCGATAGGAATTACACCGGCCATGTTATTGTATCTGAACGGATTTGAAAATACCAATGTGGAACCTAATGAAAATTATGCCCGGGAACTTTTTGAATTGTTCACCTTAGGCGAAGGGAACGGTTACACCCAAGGAGACATCGTTGAAACCTCCAAAGCACTCACCGGCTATAATCACTGGGATGTGATCGGGGGGGAGATCTATTTCGATATCAGTACCTTCGTCAATGAAAATAAGACCATTTTCGGGCAAACGGGGAATTGGGGATACGACGACGTAATCGACATCCTTTTTCAGGAAAAAGGAACTTTGATCGCCCGTTTCATTTGCAGAAAATTGTACCGATATTTTGTGAGTCCCGACGTGGATGCTACAATTGAAACCAATATTATCACCCCACTTGCAGAAACACTCATTGCCAATAATTATGAATTGGCACCTATGCTAAAACAATTGTTCAAAAGTGAACATTTCTTTGACGAACGCGCATTAGGTGTTGTAATAAAAAGTCCGCTGGATATTATATTTCAATATGTGAATGAAACCGGATTCATCTATAATGATGAACTCATGGAAGCATTCATCTATTTTTCCGGCGCCTTGGGGCAGGTGCTTTTTGATCCGCCCGATGTCGCAGGGTGGCAAAGAGATCAAGATTGGATAAGCACTTCAACCCTCACAGGCAGATGGCAACTTTTTGAGGCCTATCTCACTTTATTGCTCGACAACGGGGCAGGAACCTTGTTTGTGAATCTTGCGAAAGACCTATCGAATGACAGCATTGACCCTGAATATATTACCCGAGTGATCATCGATTTTCTGAATGCCAAAGAATTATTTACCGCAAGTGATTATGACATTGCTACGGATATTTTCAAGTGGGAAATACCACAAAATTATTACGATGATGGTTTATGGAATCTGGATTGGGAAGAAGCACCTTATCAAGTTTACCTGTTACTTGTACATTTAGCCACTATCCCTGAGTTTCAACTAAAATAGCCTTCTATGTGTAAAAATGATCTTTTTTCGAAAAATGGAATTCCTTTCAAAAAAGGGAAATCGGTGCACGATCAGGAGCATGCGGTATGGAACCGTCGATCATTTATTCAGGCATTAGGCTTGGTAGGAGGTGGAAGCATGCTTTTAGGCGGTAAGGCTATCTCAGCAACAAAAGCCACCCCTCTTTCGGTGGCCCTTGCCGCCAATGAGAACGACAACATCCTCGTGATTATCCGATTGGAAGGTGGAAATGACGGTCTAAATACCATTGTGCCTATTTATGATTACCCTACGTATGCCAATTTACGCCCTACCATCCGCCATCAGCAGAGTGACATTATCAACATTAACAGTGATTTTGGCATTCCCAATTATATGAGTGAACTCGAAGCCGTTTGGGGCAACGGGCAAATGAAAGTAGTTCATGGTGTGGGTTATCCCGAACAGAATTTATCGCATTTCCGATCGACCGATATTTGGGCGTCAGCCGTAGATGCTTATGAAGAGCCTACCGGATGGTGGGGACGGTATTTTGAAGAACTGTACCCCGATTATTTGATCAATCCTCCGGCGGCACCTCCTGCAGTTCAAGTGGGAAATGTGGGAAATTTGATATTTGAAGGTAATAATAATAATTATGCTTTTACCGTCGCCAATTTACAACAACTCCAAAACGTGGCTGAAAATGGAACATTACACGATGTAGTGAACTTACCTGATTGCGTGTATGGTGATAAACTGTTGTTTATGCGAGCCACGGCGAACACTACCCTTACCTATTCTGAAATTATTCATGACGCCTATATGGCGGGCAGTAATAATGCCAACTATGGGGAGGGAGATTTGGCGGCACAGTTGGCAGCTGCAGCCAGGCTGATAAAAGGAGGGCTTGGAACAAAAGTATATATGGTCTCTCTTGGAAGTTTCGATACACACGCGGATCAGGTAGACAGACAACAAGCGCTATTGCAAGATTTGTCCTCTTCCATAAAAGCATTTTATGAGGATCTAGCTGCCACAGGAATGGATAACAAGGTTCTTTCCATGACCATTTCTGAATTTGGACGAAGGCCGTATGAAAATGGATCAGCAGGTACCGACCATGGAGCTGCTTCTCCGGTAATGCTATTTGGATCCGGATTGAACGGAAGTGATTTTATCGGGCAGCATCCCAGTTTAACCAATTGGGACGATCACGACAACCTTATACCCACTTCCGATTTTCGCGATGTCTATGGAACAGTTCTAACCAATTGGTTTTGTTTAGAACAAGAGGTGGTCAATTCCATTTTGTTAAATCAGAATTATCAAGAACTGAATTTGGGGCTTGATTGTCAAACTTTATCCAATTTCGGGGATAAGGATATCCAACGGCTTTTTCACGCTCCGGTATATAAGAATAACTCGGTATATCTTGAAATGAATATCGAAACTACCGGCCATGGGGTTATCATGTTGTACGACTTAGTTGGTAAAGAAGTTGGGGTTATTGCCAATCAACTTTTTTTCCCCGGAAAGCATAGTATTGATATTAAAGCGGCGGTAGGATATAGACTGAGTTTTGGGCAATATATTTATCGCATTTCTATAGGCGGGCAAAATTATAGCAAATCATTCCTCATCAAATAGCATCATTTTCATTCGACCGGGTTGCTTATTTTACAAATCACAAGAATCATTAATACAGGATAAATCCGTACTTTTGAGGCCTATTTTAAGCTATGAGTAAATTTCCGAAAAGATATACCATTACTGCCGCATTGCCTTATACCAATGGCCCTGTCCATATTGGTCATTTGGCCGGCGTCTATGTGCCCGCCGATATTTATGCCCGCTACCAACGATTGCAAGAACGAGATGTGGTTTTTATCTGTGGAAGCGATGAACATGGTGTTCCCATTACCATAAAGGCCAAAAAAGAAGGGATCACTCCGCAGGAAGTGGTGGATAAGTACCATTCCATTATTAAGAAATCTTTTGATGACTTCGGAATCTCCTTCGATAATTACTCGAGAACTTCCGCAAAAATTCATCACGATACCGCTTCTGCCTTTTTTAAGAAGTTATATGAAGAAGGAAAATTCATTGAAGAAATTACGGAACAGCTCTATGATGAAGAAGCACAACAATTTTTAGCTGACCGTTTTGTAACCGGCACTTGTCCTAAATGTGGAAATGAAGAAAGTTATGGCGACCAATGTGAACGTTGCGGAACTTCTCACAACGCAACCGACCTGATCAATCCCAAAAGTACGATCTCAGGAAGTAAACCTGTTTTAAAAGAAACAAAGCACTGGTTTTTACCTTTGGATCAATATGAAAGTTGGTTAAAAGAATGGATCGTGGTGGGGCATAAAAATGATTGGAAAACGAATGTTCTGGGCCAATGCAAATCATGGATCGATGATGGCTTGCGCCCTCGTGCGGTTACCCGTGATCTTGACTGGGGAATCCCTGTCCCGGTAGACGGTGCCGACGGTAAAGTGTTATATGTCTGGTTTGACGCCCCGATCGGATATATTTCCGCTACCAAAGAATGGGCCGAAAGAGAAGGTAAGGACTGGGAACCCTATTGGAAAGATGAGGAAAGCAAGCTCCTTCACTTTATCGGAAAGGATAACATTGTATTCCATTGTATCATTTTTCCAAGTATGTTGAAAGCGGAAGGAAGTTATATTCTTCCGAACAATGTTCCCGCTAATGAATTTTTAAATTTGGAGGGCAACAAGATCTCTACCAGTAAGAACTGGGCCGTTTGGTTGCATGAATATTTACAGGAGTTTCCCAATCAACAAGATGTGCTGCGTTACGTACTAACGGCAAATGCCCCTGAAACCAAGGATAACGACTTTACGTGGGCCGATTTTCAAGCACGGAACAATAATGAATTAGTCGCTATTTTCGGGAATTTTATCAATCGGGTTACTGTGCTAACGCATAAATATTACAACGGAGAGGTGCCTTCTTCCGGCGTTCTTTCAGAAACAGACGAAAGAACACTGCAGGAATTGAAAACCTATCCCGAAGTAATTGCAAGCTCTTTAGAAAAATACCGATTTCGAGAAGCCCAAGCAGAGCTGATGAATGTCGCTCGATTGGGAAACAAGTATTTGGCAGATGAAGAGCCATGGAAAACCATAAAAACCGATGAAGAGCGTACCGGAACTATTATGTATGTTGCTCTTCAAATCGCAACGACATTGGCTGTATTATGCGAACCTTTTCTTCCTTTTACTTCGAAAAAATTAAAAGGCTTATTGAATTTTTCCGACTTGAAAGAAAACTTGCAGTGGAATACTGTTTCAAACAACAGTAATTTACTTCCTACCGGTCATGTTTGCGGAGAAAGTGAATTGCTTTTCAGCAAGATTGAAGACGAGCAAATTCAGCAACAATTGGATAAATTAGAAGCCAGTAAAAAAGCAAATAAAGCGATGAGTACGAGCCTAACGCCTCAGAAAGAGACCATCAGTTATGATGATTTCAGTAAAATGGACCTAAGAGTAGGGACTATTGTGGAAGCAGAGAAAATGCCAAAAGCCAATAAGTTATTGGTATTAAAAGTAGATACCGGCCTTGACGTACGCACCATTGTATCCGGAATTGCCGAAAGTTTTTCTCCCGAAGAGATCGTGGGTAAAAAGGTCACGGTTCTTGTCAACCTTGCTCCACGTGCCTTACGAGGAGTAGAAAGTGAGGGAATGATCCTAATGACTGAAAATGCGGAAGGGAAACTTGTGTTTTTGAATCCCGATGAAGAGGTTCCTAACGGGAATACGATTAATTAAATCAACTTCGTTGTAATTATTTTCACAGGACATGCCTTTGTTGCTTGTTCGCATGACTCCAATATGGAATTGTCGGGTGATTTTAAGGTATGAAAACCTTTCTTTTCTGTTGCGTGCAGGAGCACACTTTTGCCGTCCTTCTTTGACATCTGAAACTGTCCGGGTGCCAACTCTACACAGTAGTTACAACCTATACATTTATTTCTTTGTAGGGTGATAACTACCATAAATTAAAATGCGGTTGTGGCAACAGCGTATTCTGTCTTTACAATTTTATAGAGTTTGTCGGAGTTTCGAATCCTGAACTTTAAAGGAATAGTGATCGAATCTCCCTTGACAGCCTTATCTCCTTGAACATCGTTCACCATCATTTCTGTCAGTTCAAATTCTTCTACACCGGTCGTAGGGCCGGTGATCAAAATTTGATCTCCGATCTTCAGGTCGTACGCTTCTATCTTAAATTCGGCAATACCGGTTTTTGGAAAATAATGCATCCCCTTCCCTACATAAACTTTCTTTTGAGTTGCCTTTGATCCATTGGCCTCACTCCATTCTCCCAATTTTTGCCCAAGGTAATAGCCGCTCCAAAATCCACGGTTATAAACTTTTTCCAACTCGGTCATCCAATCCTGGACTTTCTCTTTATTGAATTCCCCTATGTAATATGAATCAATGGCATCTCTGTAGGTTTTGATCACTTTAGCTACATATTCCGGAGCGCGTCCACGGCCTTCAATTTTCAATACTTTTACCCCGGTATCAATCAGTTCATCCAGAAAATCCAGGGTACAAAGATCCTTGGGCGACATCATATATTCATTGTCCAGTTCGATCTCAAATCCGGTTTCTTGGTCGATCACCGTGTATTTTTTTCGGCAATTCTGTTTGCATGCCCCGCGATTGGCAGAAGAGTTATGCGAGTGCAAGCTTAGGTAGCATTTTCCCGAAACAGCCATACACAAAGCTCCATGACCAAATATTTCAATTTCGACCAAATTCCCGGCAGGTCCTTTTATTTGTTCCTTTTCAATTTGATCTACGATCTTCTTTACCTGCCGTAAGCTCAATTCACGGCTCATGACCATGGTATCGGCAAACATCGCATAGAATTTTACGGTTTCAATATTGGTCACATTAATTTGAGTGGAAATATGAATTTCCATTCCAATTTGTCTTGCATAGGAGATCACAGCCTGGTCCATGGCGATCACGGCGGTCACCTTTGCCGATTTCGCGGCATCCAGCAAGGTTTTAATAATGGATAGGTCGTGATCGTAAATAATGGTATTCAAGGTGAGGTAGGTTCGAACTTGTTTCTTTTCACAACGTTTAACGATCTCCGATAGGTCGTTCAAGGTGAAGTTGATACTCGCTCGAGCCCGCATATTCAATTGTTCTACGCCAAAGTAAACTGAATCTGCTCCATTGTCAATTGCTGCCTGAAGGGATTCGAAATTCCCTGCCGGCGCCATCAATTCTATTTTACCACTGGTTGTCATATACTTATCACATTATTTATGGGTGGCAAAGGTAACAATACTAATGTAATTACAAGATGTTTGCGGGGTCATCTAAAAATCTTTCAGGAAAATTTAACTAAATTCAGCCGCGCTAAGCGATCGCAATGACAATTGTCATATCGCTTTATTAGTAAGCTTAAGAACTTTGCACTCTAAATAAATATATATGAAAACCCCATTGAAAATAGTCTCGATCGACGAAGCGGTAGGAATTGTTAAATCTGGTGATCGTGTTTTTTTTCAAGGCGCGGCGATGACACCCAATTACCTAATCGATCAATTGTGTGAGCGTTACAATGAACTAGAAAATGTAGAGATCGTTCAAATACACACCGACGGATCTGCACCTTATATAAATGAACCCTATAATAAAGCCTTTAAGTTATATAGCTTTTTTGTAGGTGCGAATGTACGGAAGGGTGTAAATTCAAATTCCGGTGATTATATTCCTATCTTTTTAAGTGAGATCCACTGGCTTTTTCGTCGAGGTATCCTCCCGCTGGATGTTGCCTTTATTCAGGTTTCTCCTCCGGATAAACATGGATATTGCTCATTGGGGGTGTCTGTGGACATCACTTTACCGGCCATTCAGAAAGCGAAGAAAGTAGTGGCTTTAATTAATCCTCGAGTGCCTAGGACACACGGTGACGGAATCATTCATAGCAGTCAGATCGATTTTGCTGTTAATCATGTGCAATCCATTCATAGTACCATTGCCGGCGAACCTTCTGAAATAGAACATAAGATCGGAAAGCATGTGGCCGGACTCATTGAGGACGGAGCCACGCTTCAAATGGGTATTGGTAATATTCCCAATGCCGTTTTACACAATTTAGGAAACCATAGAAGATTGGGAATTCATACCGAGATGTTTTCCGACGGGCTCTTGCCTTTAGTGGAAAAAGGAATCATCACGGGGGAAGAGAAGGAAATAAAAACGGGTAAAATTGTGACCACTTTCGCGATCGGGTCACAAAAGTTATACGACTTTGTCGACGACAATCCATTGGTTCATTTTAAGGAAGCCGGATATACCAACGACACCTCGATAATAAAGCGAAATCCTAAAGTCACCGCTATTAATAGCGCTATTGAAATTGACCTCACGGGACAAGTATGTGCCGATACCATTGGAGATTACCAATATTCCGGCGTAGGCGGGCAAATGGATTTTATTCGCGGAGCCTCACTTTCGGAAGGAGGAAAGCCCATTATTGCATTGCCTTCTATCACCAAAAATGGCTTGTCAAAAATAGTTCCTCATTTAAAGTACGGGGCCGGCATAACCACGACGCGAGCACACGTTCATTACATTGCTACGGAATACGGGGTGGTAAATCTATTCGGAAAAAGCTTGAAACAGCGGGCCAAAGAATTGATCTCTATTGCACATCCGGATCACCGTGAATTACTAGAAAAGGAAATGTGGGAACGATTTTATAAGGTATAAAAAATAGGGGGCGGCCTTTCGGCCGCCCCTAATAATTACCTGTCGGGATCGATCATTTTCCCAATAGTAACAACTCATCGCATACCACTTCCGTAGTATAGCGTTTTTGACCCTCTTTATCTTCCCAGGAACGGGTGGTCAATTTTCCTTCAACAGCCACTTCTTTGCCCTTTACCACATATTGCGCAATGATATCGGCTGTTTTTCCCCAAGCCACTACATTGTGCCATTGGGTATCGGTGACCCGTTCCCCTTTGTTGTTCTTATAGCTCTCGTTCGTGGCAATGGAAAATTTGGCCAATTTCTTTCCTCCTTCAAGATCAATAATTTCGGGGTCGTTCCCTAGATTTCCAATCAACTGTACCTTGTTTCTTAATGTACTCATAATAATAAATTTTTAATGTTAAACAGTTAATACTATCGACTCATCATTGAATTCGACAGCACAAACTTAGTTGAGTAAAAAAAGTTTGTCGTATGTTACCTACTTACTATCGTTTATTGTTGCTTATAAACGTTTGTACTTGATTCTGATTTAAAAGAAACATCTTTATTCCATCCTTTTATCCTGAATTGAATCTCCTATTGAAAAATAATTTCTCTTATTTTCCTACCTTTAAAGTTCTAATCATCGTAACTCAATTTTTATGTTCCGAATTTTATCAATTGCATTCGCTCTCTTACTTATCATAGGTTGCAAGAATTCAGAAGAATCTACGGTAACGCCGTCAGACCCCTCACATAAATGGTGGAAAGAGGCCATCATCTATCAGATCTATCCTCGAAGTTTTAAAGATACCGATGGCGATGGGGTGGGCGACCTAAAAGGAATCATCGAAGAACTGGATTATATTCAAAGCTTAGGCGTTACGGCGGTTTGGCTGAACCCTATCTATTCCTCTCCGAATGATGACAACGGGTACGATGTAAGTGATTACCGCGCGATTATGGAAGACTTTGGCACCATGGAAGACTTTGATATCATGCTGAAAGGCATGCATGAAAGGAACATCAAACTTGTGATGGATGTTGTGGTCAATCACAGCAGCGACGAACATGAATGGTTCAAACAATCCCGAAGCAGTCGTGATAATCCTTACCGCGATTATTACCATTGGTGGCCGGCCGAGAAGGGCAAACCCAATTACCGCTACAGTCTTTTCGATGAGAAAGGGGATGCCTGGCGATACGATTCTTTGACCAACAGCTATTACCTTCACTACTTTGCCGTAAAGCAACCGGATCTGAATTGGGAAAACCCCAAAGTGCGACAAGAGGTATACGATATTATGAAGTTCTGGGCCGAAAAAGGGGTGGATGGTTTCCGCCTGGACGCATTCCAGTTTGCCGCCAAGGACACCACTTTCCCCAAATTCCCGGACGGGTTTGAAAAGAACTTCACCGAATATTACGCCATGCAGGGAGATCTGCATCAATACCTCAAGGAAATGAATGCAGAGGTTTTTAGCAAATACAATGTGATGAGCGTTTCGGAAGGAGCCGGTAGAAATTTCGTAGATGCCCACAATTTAGTAGATGAAGATCGAAAAGAACTGGATATGGCCTATGCCTTTGACGGAGTAGATATTGCCAAACCGAACGGATATTCGCTTGACCATTTTAAAGAAGTGTTTACCCGCTGGGATAGCGCCTTTGCCAAAAAAGGATGGCTGTCCATATTTCTTTCCAATCATGATCAATCGCGATTGGTAAGTCGTTACGGGAACGACAGTGAAGCATTCCGAGCACCTTCCACCAAAATGCTGAATACTTTTATACTCAGTATGCGAGGAACTCCCTATTGCTATTATGGAGATGAATTGGGAATGACCAATATTGGTTTCGACAGTATTTCTCAATACCAGGATATTGCCGCTATCAATGGCTATAAAAAAGTAATGAGTCAGGGAGGTGATATTGATGCGTATATGAAAGGCCTGAAATTCGGTTCTCGTGATAATGGAAGAACTCCTATGCAATGGGATGCTTCTGAAAACGGCGGCTTTACCGAAGGTATACCCTGGTTGCCTGTTAACGACAATAAAACGGTGATCAACGTACAGAGTCAGCATGACGATCCAAATTCGGTCTTGAATCATTTCCGAAAAATGACCACCCTGCGAAAGAATTTTCCGGTGTTGGTTTACGGAGCATATGAGCTCGTTCAAAAAGAGCATCATAAGGTCTATGCCTATACCCGAACCACCGCTAATTCAAAGTTGTTAGTGATTCTTAATTTTTCTGAAACCCCTACTGAATTTGTCATTCCTAAAGATCTATCTCCCGTGGAAGTATTGATCGATAATTACGATCAGGTAGCGATGGAAGGAAATAATCTGGCGTTGCAGCCTTACCAAGCCATCATTTTTGAAATTCAGAAATAAATCTTAAAATTGAACCTAGTCATTTATTTTTAAAAATTAATTTATAGATTTGTCCTTTATTTAAGAAAACATGAATACAATGCAGTTACATCATCATTTTCATACGAGCAATCAGGCGCGGTGAGAATGATATGTATGTACTGTTCTAAATAACACAAACCCGTCTGAGCGAATCAGGCGGGTTTTTTTATTCCTGTGGATTGGCTCAGCTACTAGAAAAAGAAAAAATGAGCCTATTAAAAATTGCCATCCAAAAAAGTGGAAGACTCCACGACAATTCTCTTCAATTATTGAAAGACTGTGGCATCATCGCCGAAAACGGGAACGATCAACTCAAAGTGACCGCGCAAAATTTTCCGTTGGAAATCCTTTATCTCAGGAACAACGATATCCCACAATACCTGGAAGACGGTGTCGCGGATATTGCGATCGTAGGGGAAAACCTATTGATCGAAAAGCGCAAAGAAATTGAGATCGTTACTCGTTTAGGTTTTTCAAAATGTCGGGTTTCTTTAGCCGTTCCGAAAGGAATTCAAGTCCCCGGCCCCGAATATTTCAACGGAAAAAAGATCGCCACCTCCTATCCCCTTACCCTTCAGGATTACCTGAACAAAAATAAGATCGATGCTGAAATTCACCTTATCTCAGGATCCGTTGAAATTGCCCCTAATATCGGACTCGCGGATGCCATCTGTGACATCGTTAGTTCAGGCTCCACCTTATTTAAAAACGGCTTACAGGAAATAGAAGCTATTTTGTACTCGGAAGCGGTCCTGGCTTCTTCCAAAAGCCTTTCCGACGAAAAAAGGGAGGTACTCAATAAACTAATTTTCAGGATCAAGGCGGTGCTCAAAGCAAAGAACACAAAATATATCCTTATGAATGTCCCCAATGATAAAATTGATGCCGTGAGTAAGATCCTTCCTGTATTAAAATCACCCACGATCTTACCCTTAGCCGAAGAAGGTTGGAGTTCCCTCCACTCGGTGATCGATGAAACAGAATTTTGGAACGTCATCGATGCCCTAAAAGAGGCAGGGGCCGAAGGTATTTTGATTGCTCCTATTGAAAAAATAATCCTATGATGAAGACCTATAACTATCCAAACCCCGATCAATGGTCGTCACTTTGCGAACGTCCAAGTCAGGAACTTGAGGAAATTGACAGGATCGTTTCTGAAGTGATCCAAAAGGTGCAAAAAGAAGGCGATAAGGCTCTTGAATACTATACTAAAAAATGGGAAGGCTGCTCTTTGGCGACCTTTGAGGTCACTCAAGTCGAAATGGAAGAGGCGTTACCCAAAGTGAATGAATCGCTGAAAAAGGCGATTCAAATAGCGAAATCGAATATTGAAAAATTTCACAAGTCTCAACTCGCTCGGGAACCTAAGATAGAAACTTCGACGGGCGTAACTTGTTGGCGAAATGCTGTTCCCATTGAAAAAGTAGGGCTTTATATTCCGGGGGGAACGGCTCCGTTGTTCTCGACACTTTTAATGTTGGGAATTCCGGCAAAAGTAGCCGGTTGTTCCGAAATCGTAGTATGCACCCCACCCGGGAAAGATGGATCTATAGATCCGGTAATCCTCTATACAGCAAAATTGTTAGGGATCGAAAAACTCTTTAAAATAGGTGGCGCTCAGGCGATTGCAGCACTTGCTTATGGAACCGAAAGTATTCCTGCCGTGTTTAAAATATTTGGCCCGGGAAATCAATACGTGACCAAAGCGAAACAAAAAGTACAGGAAATAGGTGTAGCGATCGATATGCATGCAGGACCCAGTGAGGTATTAGTGATCGCCGATGAAAGTTGTAATCCGGGCTTTGTGGCCGCCGATTTACTCTCGCAGGCAGAACACGGTATTGATAGTCAGGTGGTGTTAGTCACTACGCAGGAAAAGATCATTGAAAAAGTGCAAGCGGAAATTGAATTACAATTACCACAGCTCCCCCGCAAAGCAATAGCCCAAAAAGCACTTGAAAAGAGTATCGCAATTGTACTTCCCGATATGGATAGTTGCTTCAAATTTAGCAATGAATATGCTCCCGAACATTTGATTGTAGCCTCGGAAAAAGCAACTAATTATACCTCTTTAATCTCCAATGCAGGATCTGTTTTTCTGGGGAATTACAGTTGCGAAAGCGCAGGTGATTACGCATCAGGAACCAATCACACCCTTCCTACCAATGGCTTTGCCAAAAGTTATAGTGGCGTGTCAATGGACAGTTTTTGCAAGAAGATCACCTTCCAACAGTTAACTGCCGCAGGTATTCAAAATTTAGGGCCCACCATTGAAATTCTGGCAGAGGCTGAAGGACTTCAAGCACATAAAAATGCCGTAACACTACGCTTAAAAAGTCTTCAAAAATGAAAACACTCAATCAACTGGTTAGAAAGAATATCCTGGATCTTTCACCCTATAGCAGCGCAAGGGACGAGTTTTCCGGAAGTGCCGAAATACTCCTGGATGCCAACGAAAATCCCTTCGGAATATATAATCGATATCCCGACCCTTATCAAAAACAAGTGAAATTGGAATGGGCTGCATTAAAGAATATTCATCCGGATCGAATATTCATTGGCAATGGAAGCGATGAAGCCATCGATCTGCTCTTTCGCATATTTTGCGAACCCGGAAAAGATAAGGCACTCACATTTGCACCTACGTATGGAATGTACAAGGTTTCAGCACAAATCAATGACGTGACCTGGATCGAACTTCCCCTGGACGATAGCTATCAGATCAATTACGGGCAATTTGCCCCTTATTGCGGGGATGAACATTTAAAGCTGGTGTTCATCTGTTCGCCCAATAACCCGACCGGGAACGCTATGGATCGGAAAACGCTGATCCAAATTTTGGAGAATTTCCAAGGCATGGTGGTTATCGATGAAGCCTATATTGATTTTTCAGAAGAAGAATCCTGTTTGACCTTGCTGCAAACCTATCCCAATCTAGTAGTGCTTCAGACGTTGAGCAAGGCTTGGGGTCAAGCGGGACTGCGAATAGGTTTTGCCTTTGCACAAGAAGAGGTGATTCGTTTTTTCAATAAAGTGAAACCTCCCTATAACGTTAGTACGGCGAATCAATCGATCGCACTTCGTTCGCTAAAGGATTATAACTCCTTTATCAAAACCCGAAAAGTGATTCTGGCCGAAAGAAAGAGATTAAAAGAGACTTTGTCACAAATCTCAAATGTTGAGACTATTTTTCCTTCCGAAGCAAATTTCTTGTTGATCCGTTTTAAAAATGCATCATTCATTTATCATACGTTGGTTCAAAAGAATATTATTGTAAGAGATCGAAGCGCTCAAATTAAAAACACCTTGCGCATTACCATCGGAACTCCTGCAGAAAACAATAAACTAATTCAAACACTACAACAAATCGCCTTATGAAAAAAGTATTATTTCTCGACAGAGACGGAACCCTGGTGATTGAGCCACCCATCGATTTACAATTGGACAGTCTTGAAAAATTGGAGTTCTATCCGGGTGTTTTTCAATGGTTATCCCGCATTGTTCGCGAGTTGGATTATGAACTGGTGATGGTCACAAACCAGGATGGATTGGGAACCGCTTCTTTCCCGGAATGCACGTTTTGGCCGGCGCAAAATAAAATCATTCAAGCCTTCCAAAATGAAGGGATCGAGTTTAAAGAGATCCTGATAGACAAATCGTTTCCTGAAGAGAATCTCCCAACGCGAAAACCGGGAACGGGATTACTTCAGAAATATATTCACGGGAACTATGACCTGTCAAATTCATTTGTGATAGGAGATCGCGAGACGGATATCGAACTGGCCGAAAATTTAGGCGCACAAGGAATTTTTATCGGAAGTTCTTGTTCCAGAGTAACTTCTCTCACCACCCCCGACTGGGAAAAAATCTATCAATTCTTAAAAGCAAAACCCCGTATCGCTTCTTCGGAAAGAATTACAAAAGAAACCGAGATCTCGGTTACGATCAATTTGGACGGCAAGGGGGAGAGTAATTTAAATACCGGACTTCCATTTTTTGACCATATGCTGGAGCAAATTGCAAAGCATGGAAATTTAGATCTAACAGTGCTTGTAAAAGGAGATCTGGAAATTGACGAGCACCACACTGTTGAGGATACCGCTTTGGTGGTCGGTGAGACTTTCCTAAAAGCACTGGGCAGCAAGAAAGGCATTCAGCGTTATGGATTTCTGTTGCCCATGGACGATTGTCTGAGCCAGGTTGCCATCGACTTTGGAGGGAGACCATGGTTGGTCTGGGAGGCAGAATTCAAACGCGAAAAAGTGGGAGATGTTCCTACGGAACTCTTCTTCCACTTTTTTAAATCCTTTAGTGATACCGCCAAATGCAATCTAAATATCAAGGCGGAAGGAGAGAACGAGCACCATAAAATTGAATCCATTTTCAAGGCTTTTGCCAAGGCGATCCAAATGGCGGTTCGGCAAACAGAAAATTATAAAATACCCAGTACTAAAGGAACCTTATGATCGCAATTTTAAAATATAACGCCGGGAATATTCGATCGGTTCAAAATGCATTGGACAGGCTGGGATATGATGCTGTCATTACCAATGATCCTAGTGTTTTGAACACTTCAGAAAAAATAATCATCCCGGGCGTAGGAGAGGCCAGTTCTGCCATGAGGTATTTAAAAGAGCATAAATTGGATGTCTTAATTCCTCAGCTAGAGCAACCGGTTCTGGGGATCTGCCTGGGATTGCAGTTATTGTGCTCCTATAGTGAGGAGGGAGATACAGACTGTTTGGGGGTCTTTGATAACAAAGTCCTCAAATTTCCTGAAACTGATTTGGTGCCTCATATGGGGTGGAATCATTTTAGAGAAATCAATGGTTCGCTCGGCAAAAGTATTTCGCCGCTGGAAAATATGTATTTCGTACATAGTTTTTACGCCGAAATAGGGATTTATACCCAAGCTATTTGTGAGTATATCGTCCCTTTCAGTGCAACCTTGGAAAAAAATAACTTTTATGCTACCCAATTTCATCCTGAGAAATCAGCTTCTATTGGCGAGCAAATCCTTAAAAACTTTTTGGCATTATGAGAATAATCCCCGCTATAGACATCATTGACGGTAAATGTGTACGCCTAAGTAAAGGTGATTACCACACAAAAAAAATATACAATGAAAACCCGCTGGAAGTAGCGCTTCAATTTGAAGCCTCCGGGGTCCAACACCTTCACTTAGTAGATTTGGACGGCGCAAAATCAAATCGGATCGTTAATTACAAAGTGCTGGAAACCTTAGCCTCCAAAACCTCCCTGTCCATCGATTTTGGCGGAGGTCTAAAAAGTGATGAGGACTTGAAGATCGCTTTTAACAGTGGGGCCTCTCAAATTACCGGGGGAAGCGTCGCTGTTCATAATCCCGCTCTTTTTTCACAATGGATCAAAACCTACGGTGCAGAGAAAATAATCCTGGGGGCCGATTGCAAGCAGCGAAAAATCGCTACACATGGATGGTTGGAAAAGTCGAGCTGGGATATCATTGAGTTTATTCAGGGATATGAAGAAAAAGGCATCCAAACGGTGATATGTACGGATATAGATAAAGATGGTATGTTAGGGGGTCCCGCTTTATCGCTTTATCGCGAGATACTTCAGAAATCCGGTGTTAAATTAATTGCCAGTGGCGGGGTAAGTTCTCTGCAAGACTTAAAAGATCTTCGCGGCGTGGGATGTGAAGGAGCTATTCTGGGAAAGGCCATTTACGAAGGAAAAATAACCCTTAAAGAGCTAGGAACTGTATGTTAAAGCGACGTATTATTCCGTGCTTGGATATTAAAAACGGACGAACCGTAAAAGGAATCAATTTTGAAGGGTTAAGAGATGCCGGAGATCCTGTGGAATTAGCCCTTCGCTATATTCAAGAAGGTGCTGATGAACTAGTGTTTTTGGATATTTCAGCTACCGAAGAAAAAAGAGCTACGCTGATATCCTTGGTCGAGCGAATCGCTAAGCACGTAACTATCCCATTCACCGTAGGGGGAGGGATCAATTCCGTAGCCGCTGTTTCTGATATTCTCAAAGCAGGAGCTGATAAAATAGCGATCAATAGTTCCGCCGTTAAAAACCCGCTTCTTATAAAAGAGTTGGCTGAAACCTATGGAAGTCAGTGTGTGGTCATCGCCATAGATTCCAAAAATCTAAACGGAATTGACACGGTCTTTATATCGGGCGGTAAAATTGAAACCCCATTGGAGACCCTAGCTTGGGCACAAAAGGCGGTTGAATTAGGTGTCGGTGAAATATTGCTCACCTCTATGGATCGAGACGGAACTAAAATTGGATTTGACATCCCTTTACTCCAAAAAATTTGTTCCATGGTATCTGTCCCCGTGATCGCCTCCGGAGGAGCAGGAACTATAGATCACTTTACCGAGATTTTTCAGCAAACCAAAGCAACCGGAGGATTAGCGGCTTCTATTTTTCACTTTGGAGAAATTGCGATCCCGGATTTAAAAGAAACACTAAAAACAAAAAACATTCCCATACGATGAAATTAGATTTTGACAAAGGAAGTGGTTTGATCCCTGTGATCGTACAACACAACAACACCTCGCAAGTATTGATGCTAGGCTACATGAATGAAGAGGCTTTAATTGTTACCAAAGAAACCGGGAAGGTCACTTTTTACAGCAGAAGTAAAGACCGATTATGGACCAAAGGCGAAAGCTCAGGTCATACATTGTTATTGAACGATATTCAGGAAGATTGCGATAACGACACTCTTTTGATCAAAGCTACACCTAACGGTCCGACCTGTCACACCGGAGCTTCCACTTGTTTTCAGGATGAAAGTGCCAAGGGGTTCTTATACGAGTTGGAACACACTATTGCACAGCGAATTGAAAGCAAGGACAAGAATTCTTATACGGTGGAACTCTTCAGTCGTGGGATAAACAAGATCGCTCAAAAAGTAGGAGAAGAAGCCGTGGAATTAGTGATTGAATCAAAAGATGATAATATCTCACTCTTTAAAAATGAGGCTGCCGATCTATTATATCACTTTTTGATCCTTTTGAAAGCCAAAGACGTAAATCTTTTACAAATTGAGGAGATTTTAAAAAAACGGAGTCAATAAAAGGGCGCTAAAAAGAGGGAAATTTTGTAAATTTAAATTAAAATAATCCCATGAGTCAGTACCATATTAAAAGCCTGGAAGAATATTTTCAAGTGTATCATAAAAGTGTTCGTGAACCTGAAATTTTTTGGGAAGAGATAGCGGAAGAAAACTTTGTTTGGAAAAAGCGATGGGACAGTATTTTTGATTGGGACATGAAGTCCCATAAAGTGAAATGGTTTGATGGTGCACAACTGAACATTACCGAAAACTGTATCGATCGGCATCTCGAAACGAGAGGTAATAAAACCGCAATTATCTTTGAACCGAACGACCCCAGTGAAAAGGCGCAACATATAAGTTACCGAGAGTTACACCGGAGAGTTTGCCAATTTGCGAATGTCTTAAAGGATAAAGGAATTCAAAAAGGGGACCGGGTTTGTATCTATCTACCCATGATCCCACAATTAGCGACATCTATTTTAGCGTGTGCAAGAATTGGAGCTATACACAATGTTGTTTTTGCGGGTTTTTCAGCAAATGCATTAGCTACCAGAATCAATGACTCCGAGTGTAAGATGTTAATTACCAGTGATGGATCCTTCCGGGGAGAAAAAGTGATCGATTTAAAAGGGATTGTTGATGAAGCGTTATTGAGCTGTCCCACCGTCGAATCGGTACTGGTTGCACAGCGAACCTATGCCAAAGTAAAAATGCAAAAAGGAAGAGATTTCTTGTTACAACCTTTATTAAATTCCGCTTATAAAGATTGTGATCCCGAGGTGATGGGAGCTGAAGATCCTCTTTTTATATTATACACCTCCGGTTCCACGGGATTACCGAAAGGAATGCTGCACACTGCGGGCGGTTATATGGTTTATACAGCATATACGTTTAAAAATGTATTCCAATATCAGGAAAATGATATATTCTGGTGTACTGCGGATATAGGTTGGATCACCGGGCATAGTTATATCCTATATGGGCCATTGGCTAATGGAGCTACGACCGTGATGTTTGAAGGAGTGCCTTCTTATCCTGATTGGGGAAGATTTTGGCATGTGCTCGAAAAACATAAAGTAACTCAGTTTTATACAGCACCAACAGTAATCAGGGCCTTAGCCAAAGAAAACCTGAGCTTTGTAGAAGAGTACGACTTAACCAGTTTGAAGGTGTTGGGAACTGTGGGAGAACCAATCAATGAAGAAGCTTGGCATTGGTATAATGATAATATTGGCCAGGGGAATGCGCCCATCGTCGATACATGGTGGCAAACCGAAACCGGTGGAATTATGATTTCTCCCATTCCGTTTTCCACTCCTGCCATTCCTACTTTTGCTACCCTTCCGCTTCCGGGCATACAACCCTGCTTAATGAATGAGCAAGGATTGGAGATTAAGGGAAATCCTGCCAATGGCAAACTTTGCATCAAGTTCCCATGGCCCTCCATGGCTCGCAGTATTTGGGGAAATCATGAACGATTTATTGAAACTTACTTTGCTCCTTTTGAGAACAAATATTTCACCGGGGATGGAGCGCTTCGGGATCATACGGGTTATTACCGGATTACGGGAAGAGTAGACGATATTATCATTATTTCCGGGCACAACCTAGGTACAGCACCAATTGAAGATACGATCAACGAACATCCCGCTGTGGCAGAGAGCGCCATTGTTGGATATCCTCATGAAATTAAAGGAAATGCGCTTTACGCTTATGTTATTTTGAAGGAATCGGGAGAAACTAGAAATCACGACAATCTGCGCAATGAGATCAATCAATTAATCAATGAACATATTGGGCCTATTGCCAAATTGGAAAAAATTCAGTTTACAAACGGTTTGCCAAAAACACGTAGCGGTAAAATTATGCGTCGTATTCTTCGTAAAATAGCCTGCGATGAAGTTTCAGATTTAGGCGATACGAGCACGCTACTGAATCCGGAAATTGTGGAGGAAATAATTCAGCAAAAACTGTAATTGGTCTAAAACTGATACACGAAATCAACGCCCATTTGTCTTCCATTATAAAAAGGGATGACAGCTGTTTTTGTAGTTGTTTCAGCTTTTGGCAAAAGTTTTTCTGTAGTATAGGGATGTAACCAATACATCAATTTAGTGCAAAACATGCCTATTCCGGCGCCCATGATCACATCATTGAGCCAGTGTCTATTGTTATAAACCCGAAATAGCCCCGTACCCGTTGCGACGGCATAACCGGCTATTCCGTACCACGGATTGACATCTTTATACTCCTGCCATAGAAATTCGGCACCCACAAAAGCAGTTGCGGTATGTCCTGAAGGAAAGGATCGATAACCACGCCCATCCGGACGCAGCACTTGTGAATTTTCTTTGATCAAAACCACCGTAGTCGCCGCTAATAAAAATGAAGATGCCAACAGAAGTGTGCGTTCAGTGAATCGATGTTTACCCTCGATTCCAAAACCATTTAGCCCATACACGGCTACCATGGGAGCATATTGTGAAAAGTCGTCAATGGTGATCTGCTCGTCGATGTGTTCCTTGACCTCTTCCCGAATTTCAGAGTTAAAGGCCTTTAATCCATCACTTTCCAGACCAACAATTCCGGTAATGATAAACGCAGAAGGGATGATAAAGCTTTCAAGCTTTAAGGGGTTTTTATTCGGGATCGAATCCGATACCTGAAATTGCTGACCCATCAATACGGATTGAATTCCTACCAGTACCAAAAAGAAAATATATTTCATAATTGAAAGCTGTCAGAACAAATGTATAAAACCTAAAGTTCAGGCACTACTTCAAGTGTCTAAAATAAGGGAATGGTCCGGCCAATTAGGTTCGTGATAAATTCGAACGGAACTAATTCAACTACTTTATTAAAAATATTTACATTTGCTCAAATACAACCCCTTTTAAATTGAAAAAAGCACTTGGTGTGTTATTATTATGTTCCTTGTTTGTTCCCTCCGTGGGATCCTACCTGGGATATCAATATCGATATGCCGCTATTAAAAAGGAAATAAAACAGCGAATGATCGCAGGATTGAACGATAGCGAACTTCATTTAATAACTTTAAATGAAGCCCAATTTCAATCTGATTTGCAATGGAAACATGAAGGGGAATTTGAGTACGAAGGTTTTATGTACGACATCGTAAAGCGAGAAAAGGTGGCAGACACCTATTTTTTTTGGTGCTGGAAAGATGATAAGGAAACCGCTTTAAATAAAAAACTCGATCAACTACTCGCTGATCTTTTTGGCAATAATCCCAAGGAACGTCAAACACATATAAACCTTCTTCAATTCTACGGTTCTGTATTTTATGTAGATGTTGAAATGTGGCGACCCACTTCTCTTTCAGTAAAAGTGAAAAAACTTCCTTTTTCATACATCAATCTCTATCGTTCGATGGTCCTCGGACCGGATGATCCACCTCCTCTAGTCTAATTAATACTTTCAAATGCTCAAAAGAGCACAATTTTTGCTGTGTAGACCCTACATCAGCGAAGCGATCATTGTATTAATTGAAAATCTAACCCATGAAAAAATATATACTCCTCTGGGCATTCCTTGTTTTTACACAAGTACTTTTTGCCCAGGTAATTACCATTACCGACGAAGAATCGGAACAGACGCTGGATTTAGTAACGCTGATGAGTGCTGAGCCTAAGGCCTTTGCCACTACCAATGCCAAGGGACAAGCCGACATCTCCAATTTTAAGGGCGCTGAAAAAATCGAAATCAGAACTTTAGGTTATACCACCCTATATCGCAGTTTTAACGAACTTGAATCGGCAGGATTTAAAATTGAAATGACGGCCTCCAACTTTAGCATTGAGCAAGTGGTTGTTTCCGCTACTCGATGGAATCAATCTGCCTCAAAAGTACCTGCCAAGGTAATTTCCATCTCTTCAAATTCCGTAGCGCTTCAAAATCCTCAAACCGCAGCCGATTTGCTGTCGATTTCAGGGAAAGTCTTTATCCAAAAGAGTCAGCAAGGAGGAGGAAGCCCGATGATTAGAGGGTTCGCTACTAATCGATTGTTGTATACTGTCGATGGCGTTCGTATGAATACCGCCATCTTTAGGGGAGGAAATTTACAAAATGTAATCTCTCTCGACCCCTTCGCCATCGAACGCACAGAGGTACTCTTTGGCCCGGATGCGGTGATCTATGGCAGTGACGCGATTGGAGGCGTTATGAGTTTTCAAACCTTAGTTCCTGAATTTTCCGTTGACGAAAAGACCTATATCTCGGGGAAAGCGGTGACTCGTTATGCCACTGCGAACAATGAAAAAACGGCTCACTTCGATGTAAATGTCGGGTGGAAAAAGTGGGCCTTTATTTCAAGCATCTCTTCCAACGATTATGGAGATTTGAAACAAGGAAGTCATGGCCCCGATGAATTTTTGCGCCCATTTTACGTGAAAAGACAAGACAGCATGGATGTGGTGGTAACGAATGAAGACCCGAAAGTTCAAACTCCTTCAGGATATACCCAAATCAATATGATGCAGAAGGTGCGTTTCAAACCCAACCAACATTGGGATTTCCAATATGGATTTCATTATTCGGAAACGTCGGACTATAGTCGGTACGATCGACAACTTCGGACACGAAACGGATTGCCTCGCTACGGAGAATGGAAATATGGACCGCAAATTTGGATGATGAACAACCTCAACATCTCACAACATAAAGAAACCGTTTTATATGATCAAATGGCATTGCGCTTGGCCATACAGAATTTTGACGAAAGCAGAATCAGTCGAAACTTCAACGATGAAACACGCGAAACACGTGTAGAAAAGGTTTACGCTTACTCCGGAAATCTTGATTTCACCAAAAAATTAGGTGACAAGAACAACCTTTTCTATGGTCTTGAAGTGGTTTATGATGATGTGCGATCTTCGGGAACCGATACTAATATTGATACCGGCGTAAGCGTTGTAGGTCCCGCCCGGTATCCTTATGCCACATGGGTTTCGTATGCGGCCTATATCTCGGATCAATTTGAAATCAGCGATCAATTTTTGTTACAGGGCGGAATTCGTTATAATTATTTGAAGTTAGATGCCGAATTCGACACTACCTTCTATCCATTCCCCTTTGAAACTGCCAAACTGCAAAATGATGCCCTTACCGGAAACATAGGAATGGTCTATCGCCCTTCTCACGATTGGGTGATAAGCGCTAATTTGGCGACCGCTTTCCGTGCACCGAACGTGGACGATGTTGGTAAAGTTTTTGATTCAGAACCCGGCGCTGTGGTCATTCCTAATCCTGATCTGGAATCGGAATACGCTTATAATGCAGATTTGGGTATTGCAAAAGTATTCAACAATGCAGTAAAAGTAGATGTTTCTGCCTATTACACCTTGCTAAAAAATGCCATGGTACGAAGAGATTTCAAACTAAATGGACAGGATAGCATTATGTACGACGGCGAATTAAGTCAGGTTCAAGCGATCCAGAATGCCGCTGAAGCCAAAGTTTATGGAATTCAGGCAGGGATTGAAGTGAAACTCCCGGCCGGTTTTGGTTTCTCATCCGACTTCAACTATCAAAAGGGAGAAGAAGAGTTGGAGGATGGTACAACCAGCCCATCAAGACATGCTGCTCCATGGTTCGGGGTTTCACGTCTATCCTTTAAAACTCAAAAGTTGAATATGATGATGTATGTTGACTATAGCGGAGAAGTCACTTTCGAAAATCTTGCGGAAGAAGAAAAGGGTAAACCGGAAATCTATGCCATTGACGATAATGGAGATCCTTATGCGGCCGGCTGGTATACGCTTAACTTTAAAGCGAATTACCGCCTCACCGATAAAATTTCATTGACCGGAGGCCTGGAAAATATCACAGACCGCCGCTACCGACCTTACAGTTCAGGAATCTCGGGGGCGGGAAGAAATTTAATTCTTTCACTGCGAGCACAATTTTGACAAATACATAAACCCGCCCGCATTAGGGCGGGTTTTTTATTCGATTGAATTCTAAAAATATCTATCTTTCGGCATATGAAAGATTTTTCCCCTTATCGAATGTCGACCTTCTTTCTTGGGCCTATTCTCTTCATACTAGTGCTTTGCTGGCCTACCACCCTTCTTTCGGAAACCATGGACCCGGTGCTGGCGGTAGCGTGTTGGATGATCATATGGTGGATAGGTGAAGCGGTGGCACTTCCCGTGACAGCCCTCCTGCCCGTTGTACTATTTCCATTGTTGGATATCATGAAAATTGGGGAAGTGACCAGTAATTATGCGAACTCTGTAGTCTTCCTATTTTTGGGTGGTTTTATTATCGCATTAGCATTGGAAAAAGTACAACTACATAAACGCATTGCGTTAAGAATATTAAAAATAACGGGGACTCAAGCTAATGGCATTATTCTTGGCTTTATGATCGCCACTGCTCTCATGAGTATGTGGATCTCCAATACTGCCAGCACCGTTGTGATGCTGCCGATCGCCGTTTCTGTGATTTCACTTTTAATTGACGATACCGATGGATTCACAAAGAATGATCGGTATTTTGCACTTTCCATCATGTTAGGAATTGCGGCAGCTGCAAATATTGGAGGAATGGCGACGCTTATTGGCACCCCTCCAAATAGTGTGATGCTCGCCTTTTTAAACGACCAATATCAAATAGACATAGGATTTTTTCAATGGATGAAACTCGGTGTTCCTTTTTCCATCATCATGCTGTTTGTTACTTACTTTATTATCGTTAAAGTTTTTTACCCCAATAGATTGGGAAATTTAAAATCTTCAGGAGCCATCATTCAGCAAGAACTGGATGCATTAGGACCTCTATCTAGACGTGAGAAGGCAGTGATGGTGATCTTTTTTCTTACAGCAGCTACCTGGATGTTTCGAGGACTATTGAACCAAGCTTTTCCCGGCTTGGAATTGAATGATTCTATCATCAGCA
Organism: Flavobacteriaceae bacterium; assembly: GCA_024643385.1. Lineage (GTDB taxonomy): Bacteria > Bacteroidota > Bacteroidia > Flavobacteriales > Flavobacteriaceae > JAHEMZ01. The sequence goes on from JAHEMZ010000006.1 coordinate 46,103, forward strand.
TGGTAGGGGCTTTAGCTATGTTTGCCGTTCCTATGAATTTTAAAAAGGATGCTTTTCTGCTTGAATGGGATGATACAACTCGCTTACCCTGGGGTATATTGATCCTCTTTGGGGGAGGTCTCGCTTTAGCAGATGGTCTGGCACAAACAGGGTTTATTCAATTGATCGATGACTTCATGAATGCTCATACCGATTGGAGCTTATGGTTGGTCACCGGAGTGCTTGTGTTTTTGGTTTTATTCATGACTGAATTAATGAGCAATGTAGCTCTTGTCACCATACTACTACCCGTGGTGGTTGGCATTGCGATAGGACTTGACGCCCCTATTTTACCCATGGTAGTTCCGGTAACCCTGGCTGCCAGTTGCGCGTTTATGTTGCCTATGGCTACTCCTCCTAATGCCATCGTATTTGCAAGTGGACATGTAAAAGTCCATGAAATGGCCCGTACCGGGTTTATACTGAATCTGATCGCGATAATTGTATTAATGTTGTTTGCCTATTTCTTAGTCCCCTATATTTTTTAGTCGCCTTCTGCCTTTAACTGAACTCTTTGTCGCTGATTAAGATGGATACCCGGCCCATAATAATTCATATTACCATAAGCTCTCGGCATTTTACTAATTAATAATTACCTTTAGTATTCCAAAAATAACCCCATGCATCACACGAAAGAAGAACGATTTCAAGAGCACGTACTTTCAAAGTACCAGATATATAACAGCATCTTTATGACGCTCCCTTTTGATGCCATCACACGGACAGGGGTACTCCTTCCATTATTTCAGGAATTATGTGAAAAAGGCTTCGCCTCCCAGAAGAATCCAACAGAGATCGTCGATTCATTTTTTAAACAATACCGAAACAATCCGCCCACAGAAGAACAAATAAATCTATTGTTCCGATTTATACAGTATATCGAAAGGCAGGTTGTTTTATTTGATGCGATCGAAGAAGCGACCTTTCCTATCATAAACAACATGGACGGAAGGGGAACTCTGCGAAATGTGAAAGAAGAAGCGGAAGACAAGAACAAGAAGGAGGCATTAAAAAAATATTTGGAACGGTTTAAAGTGCGGACGGTTTTGACCGCACATCCTACTCAGTTCTATCCCGGATCGGTCTTAGGAATCATTACCGATCTGGCAAAAGCCATAGAAAAAAATAAATTGGAGCATATTAAATTATTATTAGCCCAATTAGGAAAGACTCCATTTTTTAAAAAGACCAAACCTACTCCCTATGATGAAGCGGTAAGTCTGATCTGGTATTTGGAAAATGTTTTTTATGAGGCTGTTCATCGAATTTACGATTATATTCAGAACAATGTATTCGAGGGAGAACCTCTTCCGAATGAGGTGATCAACCTCGGATTCTGGCCGGGTGGCGACCGGGATGGCAATCCTTTTGTCACCACGGAAATAACCTTACAAGTTGCGGAGCGCCTCCGCTATACAATTCTTAAAAACTATTACAAGGACCTCAGAAAGTTGCGGCGCCGTATTACTTTTGAAGGGGCCGAAAACTTAGTCATTGCTTTAGAGCAAAAGATTTTCTCCCAGTTGAATCTTCCGATGAAAAAAGGGACACTTACTGCCAAAGAAATAAGTAAGGACCTGAGCGAAATAAAAAATGTGCTAGAAACAAAACATCAATCTCTTTTTATTGAACCGGTAAGAGATTTGATCAATAAAGTACACTTGTTCGGACTGTATTTTGCCTCTTTGGACATTCGACAAGACTCAAGGGTTCATACGCATGTAATGAATACTATTGCGGAAATTCATCCGTATCTGTTTACAGGCTTGTATTCAGATCTTTCCGAAGTAGAGAAAATAAAACAACTGAGTGAGCTCAAGGGAAAAATAGATCCGGAATCTCTTTCCGAAGAAATGGCGAGAAACACTTTGGCTTCCATTTATGCCATGAAGGAAATACAATTGTACAATGGGGAGCATGCCTGCAATCGCTACATCATCAGCAACAATGGCAGTGTCGTGAATTTGTTGGAAGCCTTTGCGATGATTCGTTTGTGCGATTGGCAGTCCCCTACGGTGGATGTAATTCCACTTTTTGAAACGGTAGACGATCTGCAAGTGGCCGACCAAGTAATGGAAACACTTTACACCAATGAAGCCTATCGGTCACATTTAGAACGCAGAGGAAACCGTCAATCCATTATGTTGGGATTCAGTGACGGCACCAAAGACGGCGGTTATTTGATGGCTAACTGGAGTATTTTTACCGCAAAAGAACGACTTACAACCATTTCCAGGAATTACGGTATTACGGTGCTTTTCTTTGACGGTCGTGGCGGCCCACCTGCCCGTGGTGGGGGTAAAACACATCAATTCTATGCATCCTTAGGGAATACGATAGAACACGAAGAGGTGCAGCTTACCATACAGGGACAAACCATCAGTTCTACTTTTGGAACCATTGATTCCTGCCAATTCAATATAGAACAATTGATAAGTTCCGGCATAGCCAACGAAGTATTCAGAGACGAAGAATTGACATTGAGTGATGAAGACAGAGCGACGATGACTCGATTGGCGGAATTGAGCTACAAAGCCTATAAGGATTTTAAGAGTCATCCGAAATTTTTGCCCTATCTGGAGCAAATGAGTACTTTGAAATATTACGCTAAAACCAATATTGGAAGTCGTCCGTCAAAAAGAGGAAAGAGTTCAGAGTTGGTCTTTAGCGATCTGCGGGCGATCCCTTTTGTGGGCAGTTGGAGCCAATTGAAACAAAATGTTCCCGGCTTTTATGGCGTCGGTATTGCGATTGAGGAGTTCAAGAAGAACGGAGAATTTGAAAAAGTAAGATCGTTGTTTAAAAGCTCTGCCTTCTTTAGAACGTTGTTAGAAAATAGCATGATGAGTTTGACAAAATCATTCTTCCCACTTACGGCTTATATGAAAGAGGATCCCGAGTTCGGAGGTTTTTGGGAGATTATTTTTAATGAGTTTGAAAGGTCTAAAGCCCTTTTACTGGAGCTAACCGGTTATTCTGAACTCATGGAAGACAGTAAAGCCATGCGGGCCTCCATTGCCGTTCGGGAAAAAATTGTGCTTCCCTTATTGACCATTCAACAATATGCATTAAGAGAAATTCAGCAATTGAAAAAAGAGAATGGCGATCCGGACCTTATAGAGATCTATGAAAAAATGGTGACCCGTTCCTTATTTGGAAATATAAACGCCAGTAGAAACAGTGCTTAATGAAATAGTTGTGTTAAAACCGCTAGGGACTTAGGAGTGCGATACTCTTGCACATGCAATTGGTAATAAGTAAGCAAGAGATGAAGGGTGTCCGCACGATTTTGTTTACTGATCGATACGGAAGGAAGGTCGTCAAGTGTACAAAGATGAAGTTGTATCATAACTTTCAGGCAATCGCCACTTTCACAAAAATCGCCCATAGGGCTATTTTGAAAAACGCCCTCCATTAAATTGAGATAAGGTAAGTCTTGATCTGAAAAGTCGGGATAAAAGCCTAAATGACCGGTAAGTTTGAGCAAAAAGGCCAAATGAAAATTGGCAATCTTTTCGTTGTCGTCCAGCCATAAAAGTGAAGATTCCAAAAATTGGAACAACTCGGGATTGGCTTCTTCTTCTTTTATTGCGTTTTTTAGGATCTCGGACAGGAACATCACTAAAGATGTTTTGACCACTTGTGTATGTAAACTTTGATAAGGAACTAACACCCGTGCTTCCTGAATGCGCTCCAGGGTTCCTTTATCCTTGTGATAAGCATCCAGCTGGAGCAACGTTAGCGGTTGAAACATAGCGGTTCGAAGCTTTCCCTTTTTAGACTTTAAAATAGCTCTTAAATGATAACTTTTAAGGCCAACTTTTTCAGTATAACAAGAAACGATTAAGTCTGCTTCACCATACTTCACAGAAGACAATACCAACGCTTTTGTGCTAACCTGCATTAACGAACTACCATAATTTTAGTGACTTTGGTCTCTAATGCGTCCGCAGAAGTTATCAGCACCAAATAGACCCCTGAAGCTACCTTGTAACTCCCAAATGCAGTTGTATCCCAAAGGATACTTCCTCCTTTGCTGGTGGTTTCAAACACTAAATTTCCTTCTATATCGGTGATCTTTACATTCGCTCCGGCAGTGAGTCCGTCGATGGTCACATCGCCTTTAAATCCCGGGCGTACAGGATTAGGATACGCATAAACATTTTCCAAGTTGTCACGAGGAGCTGTAGACGTTCCTTCAAAGGCTACAAGTCCTTTGGTGGTTGCAAAATAAACTCTCCCCGTAGAATTATCAATGGCGATGTCTTGAACATTATTAGAGGGAAGTGGTGAATTATCTCTTGTAAAGCGAAGCAATGTTTCTTGTCCATTAGGCGAAAGGTAAAAAACTCCTGAGGTAGCCGTAGCAATCCATTTGTTATTAGAACCATCCACTTCAATATCTGTGATGGTCTGCTGAAATAATAGTTCTTGCGGCACCCCGTCTTCCAAAATAATGATAGACTGTGCTTCTGTGTTATTTCCACTCTGAAAGAATCCTGCCACATTATAGAGCACCCGAAGTCCTTCCCGTGTACCTATCCAGAGTCGGTTGGAACTGTCAAAAGCAAGTGCCCTAATATCGGGATTGGGTAAATTTCCATTACCGGACCCTTCTGTAATTTTATTGAAGATCCCATTACTCGGATTAAAGCCTATCAGACCACTTTGGGCCGAGCCAAAGAATATATAGCCCTCACGACTAATCGCCAATTCATTTAAAGCTAATTCTTCCTCTGCATTGATAATATTGGATATATCGACTCTAAGGAATTGTCCGCCCGGACTCAATCGCACTAAGCCTTCATTGATCTTTGTTTGCGTAAACCAAAGGTTGTTATCCCGATCGAATGCAGATCCATAAATTCGAATTCCTGCCGCCGGATTCGAGGGAGGAATTTCTAGGGCACTATTAGTTTCGTTATATAGAATTTGCGGATTTTGATCCACTACTTTCAATAGTCCCATCTGAAAGGAAGAAAAGTACGCCTCGTTGGGGTTCATTGGATTTACCCGGACATACACCATATCGCTCGCGTCAAAAATCTGACTTTCATCTATGTTGGTCCAAACCTCCTCTTTAAAATTGCTTATCCCTCGATAATCAAGTGGAAAAGGGTTAAAATTTACCGTTATATCCCCAAAGCATACCCATAACTGACCGGGGCTGGCATCGATGGCGAAGGAATTGTTCAAAAGGGGACCATCCGGTAGAATTTGTATAGCATTGTTCGAGCCAAACGGCACTTGAAACATTCCACTTTCAAGGGTTCCCAGGTATAAAAAATTTCCAAATGCCAATCCTGATTGGTATTCATCACTAACGCCCGGTAAACTATTCACGGAAGTAAGTTGAACAAATCCGGGACCATAGGCCTTTGCGCCGACGGACGTAATCACCGTCAAAATATTCTCTTCTACGGTAAAGTCCTTTACTTGATTGGTTCCAAAATCTGCCACCACTACCGGCGGTCCGGGCTCTATACGAAGCACCCGGTTGTTGTTACGAAGTAAAAATACCTCATCACCTAAGGCCTGGACTCCTCGGATCCCATTGCCGACTCCCATAGAAATCCACTCTTCATAATTAATCAGATCATCACTTTCGATCAAGGCACGTTTTATGCCTTCCTCTATGGAAGAGGCGTAGATATAAGGCTCCAAAATAGTAGTTTGATTGATATCTATCAGACTTCCCTGGTCTCCGATATAATAGGTGTCGCCAAACTCCAAATTAGCAATATCATACACCGAAATTCCATACTGTGTGGCTATATATAATTTGCCATTGTATTCGTTGAAGTGATTTATTCGTTTACTGTCCGGCGGAATAGTCGGCTTTTCGAGAATATCTACTACTTTCAATATTTCGTCTTCCCCATCAATGACTACTTCTATCAATCCATTTTCATAGCCAATGAATAAAGCACCATAATCCTGACTGTAGTGAATTTGTGAGATAGATTCCCCGGAAAGACCATTTATAGTTGTTATGGTAGCTAACTCATTGGTAAAAAGATCATAGGTAAATACTGCATTCTCTGCTGCCGCATAAATCTTATTATTCCCTTGCGTAATATCTCTGACAGAAACGAAGGAAAAGAAGCCGGTCCACGAATCTTCATAACTCTGTGAAAAAGTGCCCATGCTAATCAATAAGAGGAATAAGGAAAGATATTTTTTCATAGAAAATCTGAAGGTCATAGAGCTAAAACACGGCAAAATACTATTTATTGTAACAATCGTCTAAAAGTAAGCCATGGAATTAAGTAATCCCAACTATTTTATGATTATGGCTTGGAATAAATCCCAAAAACAAAGTCGGATGGATGATTCAGAAGATAGGCGTCCTCGCGCTCAAACAATTTTTGAAGGATCTCATTGACCGGTTCAGATTCGGTGACAAAATGATGAGAAATATCCTTTAAAACATTCATAAGAAGGTTGCCTCCATAAGGTTTCTCAACCACTACGTCAAAATGTTTATGCAGGGAAGGAAGTATGCTCGATGAATCGACACATTCCGAAGGATCTGCCAGGATCATACGCAGCCAACCGGAGCCATAGAAATGAGATTTCTTTAATTTCAATTTAAATCGGGTTCGTAAAGACTCGGGGATTTCCAACAGACATTGGTTAACCGCTTGAATTTGATGTTTGGGAAACTGTAATCGATCCGGGCCCACATACTCGTTTATCACCAATTTTCCTCCTGATTTTAAGGTCTTCAGCAAGGTTTCCTCCACGAGTTTAGGAATATTTTTAAAATGATGAAGGGAAGCATTAAACAATATGATGTCGTAATACTCCCCTTTAAAATCAAAATCGTAGATACTTCCACTGACGAATCTCATTTGCGTAAGCCCCTTTTCCTCAGCTATTTTCCGAGCTTCATTGAGTCGGTTTTCAGCAATATCCAAGCAAACTATTTCGCTAAAATTAGGATATTGTGCCAATTCGATCTCATGCGTACAAGTGCCACTTCCCAAGGAAATTAATTTAAGTCCATGCTGTTCGGAAAAGTATTCCTTCATCATGAAAGCTTCGTAATTTACTTCAGGATCACCTGAGATAAGTAAGTTCCAGCGTTCTCGAACTTTTGGGATAATCCACCAGTTTGAACTTTCAACAGCACTTTCATCAAAAGCACTTTTGGTTCTGCTTAATGCCTTCCAATGTAGCTTAGACAGTATAAACTTGGTTCCTCGTTGTCTGGCCTTTGAATAAACATCCATCAGATCATCCAACGTGATGAGTCTTACCCCCATGAAATCAATATCTGAAATTATACCACCCCTTGGGCGATCATAGCATCCGCAACTTTTACAAATCCGGCGATGTTGGCTCCTTTTACATAATCTACATAACCATTACCATCAGTACCATATTTCAAACAAGCAGCATGAATATCATTCATGATCGTGTGCAGTTTTTGGTCTACTTCTTCTCTAGTCCAGTTTAAACGCAATGAATTTTGAGACATTTCTAAACCTGAAGTTGCCACGCCCCCGGCGTTTGATGCTTTTCCGGGCGAGAAAAGGATCTTAGCCTTTTGGAATACGGCAATGGCATCCGGAGTACTAGGCATATTCGCCCCTTCTCCTACACAAATACAGCCATTGTCCAATAAGGTTTGCGCTTCATCACTGTTTAATTCGTTTTGAGTTGCACAAGGAAGAGCAATATCACATTTTACTTCCCAGGGTCTTTTTCCCTCCACAAATTTTGCGGATGGATATTTCTGAGCATATTCGCTGATCCTGCCTCTTTTTACATTCTTCACCTCCATTACGAAAGCCAATTTCTCTTGATTGATTCCTTCGGGATCATAGATGTATCCGCTTGAATCGGAGAATGTAACCACTTTTCCTCCAAATTGGATCGCTTTTTCAGCCGCATATTGCGCTACGTTTCCGGAACCGGAAATGACAACAGTCTTCCCTTTCATACTTAATCCCTTAGTCTCAAGCATGTTCTTCACAAAATACACGGTCCCGTATCCCGTAGCTTCCGGACGAATCAAGGAACCTCCATAGCTAAGTCCTTTTCCGGTAAGTACCCCTGTAAATTCATTGCGCAATCTTTTGTACTGTCCGAACAAATAACCGATCTCTCGTCCACCCACTCCAATATCTCCCGCCGGTACATCTGTGTTTGCTCCAATATGTCTGGAAAGTTCTGTCATAAAGCTTTGACAGAAGCGCATCACTTCAGCGTCACTTTTGCCTTTTGGGTCAAAATCACTTCCTCCTTTTCCACCACCCATAGGCAGCGTAGTGAGGCTGTTTTTAAAAGTTTGTTCAAATCCTAAGAATTTTAAAATACTCAAATTCACGGACGGATGGAATCGCAAACCTCCTTTATAAGGTCCAATGGCAGAATTGAATTCAACTCTGAATCCACGATTCACTTGGATTTCTCCTTTATCGTTGGTCCAGGGTACTCTAAAAATGATGGTTCTTTCAGGCTCTACCATGCGTTCAAGCAATTTTTTACCCTGATAGACTTCATTTTCTTCAATAAACGGAATAACAGTCTCTGCTACTTCGGTAACCGCCTGAATAAATTCGGGCTCATTTGGATTCATTTCAGCAACATTGGAAATGAAATCTTTGATACTTTGCTTCACAAGAAAAAATTTAGAATTAACAATAAAAGATCGATAAAATAAATATTCTTTAAAATTATGGTTTAAAACGTAGCCAAAATTACAATTTATCTAATAAGAAAACGTTTTCGTAACCGATGGCAAAGATACATTATCTCCTTAGAATCGAATATGATTTTTGACTGAAAAAAGCTAATTCATTGCAATATATTTCGGTGTTAGATATGTTTTTATATATTTGTTATGTCTCAATCTAAACCTAATATCTAATGAATACCAGATTAATGCTATTGGTATTTTTCATTTTTGCCCTTTTCAGGCAAGAAGTTCACAGCCAATTCGGGTTCTCCCATGAGATAGGTGTTATCACCGGTCCAGTTGCCTTTTATTCCGATTTCGGTCAACGATACGATTTTGAGACCAACATAGGAAATGTGGGTTGGGGTATTGGACTTATCCATTATATTAACTTCTCTTATCGAGCCGATTGTAACTGCTACACTAAGGACACCTATTTCAACGATCACTTTAAACTTAGAAGTGAGATCGATTATCATAAAACTAATTTTGATCACCTAGGCGAATGGGTTGAACCGGACAAGACGTCCCTCATTGCAGACCAATTGAGAGCAATGAAAGGTTCCTCTTCCGTTTTTGACATTGGTGCACAATTAGAGTACTTTCCTCTTAGTATTAGAGACTTTGCCGCTGGTTCCTATAAATTGGCCCCCTTTGGAAGTTTCGGAGTGCATTGGGTGAGTTTTGATCCGGAAGTGTACAGTGAACTAGGACCCTTGAATACCCCTATTACCACTCCGGATAAATACTATAATGCCTTTCAACAAGAGGGTGATACTACCTGGAGTATCGTTATGAGTGTGGGAGTTCGATATAAGCTTTCTCCTTTAAGTGACCTGATGCTAGATGCTCGTTGGCAGTATTATTTTTCGAACTGGGTAGATGGATTGAATCCACAAGAGGAATTTAATGAAGAGGTTTTGGGACAAGGGAATGGACGGCCGGTGCCGGAAAACAAAGCGAATGATTGGATCTTCTGGCTAAACTTCGGGTATATTTATTATATAGACTAACTTTTCATTCTCCACATATAATAGCGTTGGGGCGGCCTTTGGCCGCCCCAACTACTTTTTGATCCTCCGGATGTTTAACCAATGGCTTGTTCCAGATCGGCGATCAGATCATCCGCATCCTCGATCCCAACACTTAAACGAATCAGGGAATCAACCACGCCTGTCTTTTCTCGCTCTTCTTTAGGTATACTGGCATGTGTCATACTTGCCGGATGACCGGCTAAACTCTCAACACCTCCCAGACTTTCTGCCAACGTGAAGATCTTTAGCCTTTCCACGAT
>JAHEMZ010000006.1:56221-73716 GCA_024643385.1 Flavobacteriaceae bacterium
GCTGTGTCTTGCATCCCAATAAAATGAAACTTCACGCCAAAGTTTTCGAAGATTTTTGTAAACAATCGATATGTTCCTCCATAGAGGTCATTCGTAGAAATTACCTCATCCCCGGGTTTCAATAATTTCATTACCGCATCAATAGCCGCCAGACCACTGCCAAAAGCCAATCCATAATTACCGTTCTCAATGCTGGCAAAGGCATTTTCTAATGCATTTCGCGTGGGGTTATGCGTTCTGGAATATTCGTACCCTTTATGACCGCCCGGGGTGGTTTGCGCATAGGTAGAAGTTTGGTAGATAGGGGGCATTACAGCGCCATATGCATGATCGTGTTCTTGTCCTCCGTGAATGGTTTTCGTATTGAATTTCATATCGATTTATTGAGTTCAACAAAAGTACATGTTTCCCTCTTCATTGTAAAAACTATTGTATTTTTATGGTGCGAAAGATGTATTCATGGGTCTAATATGATTAAATACCACCCGAAGTTCATCACATTTTTCGCTTAAACCCCTTTGATCGAGATGAAGCGGTTCCTGCTCTATATCCTGTGTTTATCATTCCTATCGGCGTGTGAACGTACTGCTGAACTTTCATTAATCCCGGCAGTGCTTGAACAAAGTGATCTTGAAATCTGTGCCTTAGAGGAATGTCCGAAAATCACCATAAATTATCTTCAGGTGGTCGCTTCTCAAAATAGTGCAGAAAAAATCAACCATAGCATTGATCAATTCATCATTTCCTCCCTTTTTTTAGGGGAAGATCCTGAACAAATGGCAGCGAGTAAAGAAGAAGCGATGAAAGATTTTATCAATGCCTATATCGATGTAAAAGCAGAGTTTGATTTTAGTGCACCTTATGAAGCCGCTCTGGACGTGGATGAGATCTACCAAAATCAACAACTGCTGTCAATGGATCTTAAAAGTTATCTATATACCGGAGGTGCGCATGGGAACTTAATTGTTTTTTTTAAAAATTTTGACAAAAAAACGGGAGAGCAAATTTCAACGGATGCCCTATTTTCAGACCCTATCGCTTTCACCATTTTCGCCGAGAAAAAATTTAGAGAAACCTATCAAATTCCAATGGACGGCTCTATTAATGCTACCGGATTTTGGTTTGAAGGAGATGGGTTTTATCTTCCTGATGCAGTCGGTTTTAATGAAGAAGGGGTTATTCTAGTATACAACTCGTACGAAATCGCAAGTTATGCTGATGGCCCCATCGACTTGACACTTTCGTGGGAAGCAGTTTCCCCGTATCTATCTAATGTTTATTTTCCATGAAAAAAGTTTACCATCTTTCTACCTGCGACACTTGTATCCGCATCTTAAAAGAACTTGATCTCCCCGGTAATTTTGAAAAACAAGACATTAAAAAAGAGGAGATCACCGTAAAACAATTGGAAGCGTTAAAACAGTTGGCAGGTAGTTATGAAGCCTTATTCAGTCGAAGAGCCAAACTGTACAAAGAGCGCAATCTTAAGAATGAAAACCTTTCTGAAGAAGATTATAAAAATTTAATATTGGAACACTACACTTTTTTAAGCAGGCCGGTGGTCATTAATGGGAATGACATTTTCATTGGTAATAGCAAAAAGGCAGTCGAATTGGCCAAAAACTCTATTCATCGCATATGAATGCTCGCGCTTTGGCATTATTGGCAGCTACCGGGGCCAGTGCTATCTATGGCGCTAATCACACCATTGCTAAAGGGCTTATGCCCGATATTATTTCACCTTATGGTTTCATCCTGTTAAGGGTGTTTGGAGCCGCGGTCCTTTTTTGGCTGTTGAGCATTCTTTATCCATTCGAAAAAATTGAACGCAAAGATATTTTCAGAATGATCGCCTGTGCTTTTTTTGGAATGGTCCTCAATATGAATATGTTCTTTAAGGGATTGGAACTCTCCACCCCTATCAATAGTTCGGTCGTAATTACCATTGCTCCGGTCATGTTGCTTATTCTCTCTGCTATTTTTCTAAAGGAGAAAATAACTTGGTTAAAGTCCGCGGGAATTGGCTTAGGCCTAATTGGCGCCTTGGCACTCATCTTCTTCGGGGCAAAAATGCAGCCCAATGCCCCCAATATTCCTCTAGGAAATTCGCTCTTTTTGATCAATGCCGCGTCCTACTCAGTTTATCTTATCATCGTAAAGCCTATGGTGGGTAAATACAGCTCCATCACCTTAATGAAGATGTTCTTTTTATTCGCTTTCTTGATCAATCTGCCTATCGGTTTCAATCAGTTTATGGAAGTTGCCTGGGGTAGTTTGGAGTTTGCCCAGATCTGGCGATTGGGGTTTGTGGTCGTAGGTACGACGGTACTTACCTATCTTTTTAATATCTATGCCCTCAAACAATTGAGCCCTTCCACCATTGGTGCATTTATCTATTTACAACCCGTATTGGCTACCTTGATCGCTGTCTTGGCCGAAGTGGACACTTTAACCCCTATAAGAATGCTGGCCGCCATTTTGATCTTTACAGGCGTTTTTCTATCCACCCGAAAACCAAAAATAGCTTTATAGGTCTATAGGAAGTTGTCCGTTCTTACGAAAATCTTCTTTGGTTAATTCCTTGAAATCAGCCGTTTTCTCAATACCGTACCGGAAATCCCAAAATTCAATAGGCGGGGTCGTTAATTTTCGCGACCGCAGATCAATCCATGCGCCCAGCATCTCACATCTCGCCACATTTTTTCCTTTATCGTCATAAAAGTTGTGCAGTAAGGAAAAAAATACTCCATCCTTGGAAACCCCTTGTAATTCGAGGGTAACGGTCACATAACTTCCGGGCAATACTTCCCGGAAATAGTACATATGCTCGTAGAGTGCGACCGGCCCCAGGTTCATCTCAGAGAGTTTTTTCTGATCGAATCCGGTCTCAGAAATATAACTCATACGGGTATGGCTCATATAATCTACATAAGCACTATTTCTTAAATGAACGTTAGAGTCAATATCGCTCCAGCGCATTTCGAATTGTTTTGTATACACCTTTATTTTTTGGTGTAAATTTAAACCCTTTTCAGGCAAAATGCCATAAAACCTTAAAATGCCTTTAATTTCTTCAATCTATAAACCTCCGGCTTTGTTCAGAAATGGACATTTCTCGACCATCTATTCGGCTAAATTGAGAAATACTGGCATTTTGCTACAGCACAGAGAACGAATTTCTTTGCCGGATGGGGATTTTATGGATATAGATTTCTCTTATGCCTCCCAACCCACTGAAAACCTTGCTATTTTATTACACGGTTTGGAGGGGAATGCCCAAAGAACCTACATGAAAGGACAGGCTCAAATTTTAAACCAAAACGCATGGAATGTTTGCGCGGTAAATTACCGCGGTTGCAGCGGGGAGACAAACCGAAAGCATGAATCGTATAATGCCGGTAAAACAGAGGATTTAGAGGCCGTAATCGAATACCTGCTCCATAAAGATATCTACAAGAACATAGCGCTGATCGGCTTTAGTTTAGGCGGAAACTTATTGCTGAAATATCTGGGAGAACGCGAAACAACCCCTAAAGAGATCGTGAAGGCCGTTGCCGTTTCAAGTCCGTTAGACCTAAAAGGTTCTTTACACAGACTATCCCAACCCAATAATTGGATCTATCGAACTTCCTTTTTATACGATCTTAAAAATAAGTACCGGACAAAAATGAAATTATTTCCGGAATTAATGACTCCTTCAGACTTACATCACATAAAGACCCTAAAAGATTTTGACGAACTTTATACCGCACCTGCTCACGGCTTTATAGATGCTTACGATTATTATGCTAAAAATAGCTGTCTACAATTCCTGTCGCAAATTAAAATTCCGGTATTGATCCTGAATGCAAAAAATGACAGTTTCCTTTCTGAAAATTGTTACCCGCTTTCTCTTGCGGAAAAGTCGAAAAACATTTATCTTGAAACTCCAAATTACGGAGGTCATGTGGGCTTTCATAAAACCGAAAAAACCTATTACAGTGAAGAGCGTGCTCTTCAGTTCTTAAATTCAAACTAAAGAGATCATGAAAAAATTAGCTACACTTTTATTACTATCCACGATCCTAATCGGTTGTGGGGGTAAAGATGAAAAGAAGGAAGAAAAAGAAACCCTTAAAATCGGGACGACCGAAACACAAACTACGGAAAAATCAAACAGTACCAATATCGCACTTGCCGGAAATGATATGATGCAATATGACAAGAAGGAATTTAAGGTGCAGGCCGGGCAAGAAATCACACTAACCTTTCGCCATACAGGAAAACTTGATAAAAAGGTGATGGGACACAATTTTGTACTGTTAAAACCGGGAACCGACATTACCACCTTTTCCATTGCATCATCTGATGCGGGTGAAGCGGCCGATTGGATCCCTGATGGCGGAAACGACGTGATCGTTCACACCAAAATGTTAGGCGGGGGTGAAACCACAACCATTACTTTTATGGCCCCGGAAGCGGGATCTTATGATTTTATCTGTAGTTTCCCAGGACATTCCGCCATGATGAGAGGAAAGTTTATAGTAGAGTAACCCTTAAAAAATATACCTTGAAAAAGTCGGTGATCCTTAAAAGTCATCGACTTTTTTATACGCCTCGATCACTTTTAGTTCGCCTTCTTTGCCGGCTTCGGAATTCCCATGTTCCATCCCTACTATTCCATTAAAACCTTTATCGAATAAGTATTTAAAGATATTTCGATAGTTGATCTCGCCGGTTTCAGGTTCCTTACGTCCCGGGTTATCTCCTACCTGAATATAGGCGATCTCATCCCAACAAGCCTCTATATTGGGCAATAGGTTCCCCATTTGAATTTGTTGATGATACACGTCGTACAGAATCTTGCAGGACGGGCTATCCACGGCTTTGCAAATTTGGTATGCTTGCGGGGCATCTGTCAAGAATAATCCGGGATGATCTCTAAAATTAAGCGGCTCCAGCACCATGACCAAGTTGTGAGGCTCTAGGATCTCACAAGCCTGTTTTAAAGATTCTACCACATTGGCCGTTTGAAAATCGGAGTCCAATCGTAAATCGACAAATCCGGGTACTACCGTCATCCAGCGGGCGTTCACCCTTTTCGCAACCTCCACGGAATCCTTGATGTTTTGTAAGAACTCTGCCCGCTTTTCCTTATTTCCACTGGTCAAATTCGGCTCTTTCCAATAGATCTCGTGGGCTACGAATACCCCCATGGTCAATCCCATCTGTTCCATGGCAGAGGCTATTCGAAGCTGTTCTTCCAGTGGGCGTTTCCGCATTTCATTATCTTCAAAGGCAGTAAATCCTTGGCTGGCCATAAATTCTAACTGCGCCACGATATCCTCCCCTGCATGTTCCTTGAACATGCCGTCGTGTGGGGCATATTTAAGATGAAATCCTCCGGGATTGCTTATTGGGCTTCGTGAAGTTCGCCCAATCTCATTGGCTAACAAACTTCCGCCGAATGTAAAAAGGGAGCCTGCTAAGGCTCCCTTTTGAATAAATTTTCTACGATCCATTTCTTTCGAATTATAATGACATATCTCTACCATTACCCGCCTCACTCAAAGGAATACACCCTTTTTGCTGACCAGGTACCGGATCATACCAAAGTACATTTTCTCCAATTTCTTCACTGGTCTTCCAACCCCAAACAGTTAATCCTCGAATGGAGGATAATAGATAGAAATTTTGAGTATCACTATCCAAACTTGCATTGGGATCTTTTTCAAGAGCCCCTAAGTATTCCCCAAGATTCTTTTGATAGGTATCTTGCTGTTCTTTCGGAGCTTTTAGATATTTTGCCAACATTTGATCGAACTCTTCTGAAGTTCCATCAGCTAATTCTTTATTGAAAGTCGTTTTAAAGCTTGTTTCAAAGTTTGCAAAAGCATCCTTCACAAATTGCTGTTCTTGTGTGGGCCAGGATTTGTAAAAAGGATCTGCTTTATCATCCGGATTTTTAGCTAAAACTTCGTTCCAGTAAGCATCTATGAACTCATGAACTCCCACGGCAACTGCCCCGGGGATTTGTTCATCATTCGGGATGATCAGGTCTACCATACTTCTCAACGCATGTCCTTGCGCCATCGTTACAAATGCAGGGGTAAAAGTGGGCCCTGCCTCTTTACAACTTTGCAATATACTAATGATGGTGGGAGTGGCTACCAAAGCTCCGGCTCCCCATCCAATGTTTCGTAAGGCTTGTCTTCTATCCATTAGGCTTCTTTTTTAATTTGGTTAACAGCGTGGTTTGCTGCACGCGCAGACATCGCCATATAGGTTAAGGAAGGATTCACACAACTTGCGGAAGTCATAAAGGATCCGTCCGTACAATATACGTTTGGCACAGCGTGTAATTGATTGTTCGAGTTACACACCGAAGTTTTCGGATCATGTCCCATACGAGCCGTTCCCATTTCGTGAATTCCCAAACCGGGAGCACCCGGATCATCCCAGGGTTCCACATCTTTATATCCGGCCTTTTCAAGCATTTCCATTGCCTGTTTCACCATGTCCTTTCTCATTTCATATTCATTCTCCTTCCATTCGGCATCAAAAGTAACAAGGGGTAATCCCCATTGATCCAAATTGTCGTAATCAAGCGTCATCTTGTTTTCATGATAAGGTAAACATTCTCCAAACCCTAAAAGAAGCATCCGCCAATTACCCGGTGTGATTACAGTTTCCTTTAATTCTTTTCCGTATCCTAATTCTGCCACCAATTCATCATAACGTCCTCTACTCGCACCTCCTTGATAGCCATACCCTCTTTTGAAATTAGGTTGATCAGTCACCCCTCCAATATTTCTAAACCGAGGAATATAAATACCGTTGGGACGGCGGCCTTTATAGTGCATATCTTCAAACTCGTCGACATTTGCCCATGCTCCTGCTTTAAAGTGGTGGTCCATGATATTATGACCCACTTCTCCGCTATCATTTCCTAAACCATTCGGAAAACGCTCGCTTTTAGATTGTAGTAAGATACTCGCCGTGGAAATGGCCGAAGCGCAAAGGAAGATCACTTTGGCATTATACACCATCTTCTCCCCTGTTTCTGTATCTATGACACTTACTCCGGTTGCTTTTTTGGTAGCATCATCATAAAGCACTTCATGAACAATGGAATTGGGTCTAAGGGTGAGATTACCTGTTTTCTCTGCGGCAGGAAGTGTGGATGAAACACTGCTGAAATAGCCTCCGAAAGGACAACCTCTCATGCAACGATTTCTAAATTGGCAGTTGGATCGCCCGTCATGAGTTTTTGGACCCGTCAGATGGGCAATACGACCAATGGTAAGCGTTCTTCCATCGTCAAAGTTCGATGCGATCTTTTCCTTCAGGTCCACTTCGGCACAATTCAGTTCCATGGGAGGTGAAAATACTCCATCCGGTAATTGTTCCAAACCTAAAGCTTCCCCACTCACGCCGATAAATTCTTCCACCTTGTCATACCAAGGTGCAATATCCTTATAACGAATCGGCCAATCAACCGCGATTCCCTCTTTCTTGTTTGCTTCGAAATCAATGTCACTCAATCGGTAACTTTGACGCCCCCACATGATAGAACGGCCTCCCACATGATACCCTCTTATCCAATCGAAGCGTTTCACCTCATTATAGGGATGCACCAGGTCGTTCACGAAAAAGTGCCTGTGTGCTTCATCCGTGGTATACCCGGTACGAGATTGTTTCAGTTGTTTTTTCTGTTCTTCGAGCGGTAACTGACCTTTGAATTTAAAATCCCAGGGATCCAAATTGGCCGTGGGATAATCTTCAATGTGTTTTACCATTCGGCCTCTTTCGAGTACCAACGTTTTAAGTCCATTTTCGCACAGTTCCTTGGCGGCCCAACCGCCGCTTATTCCAGAACCTACTACGATGGCGTCATACAATTCGTTAGGGTTTGCCATTGTTTTGATTTTCGGTTTTAAGATGATTTTTTAGTCTAATAAACACTCAGCGACGAATTGAAGAATTCAAAAGCGAGAATTATAAAGATAACAACTAAATTCCACTATTTTTTTCTATTCCCCAAAAAACCTTTCTTAAAAGAATGAGAATAGCAAGCGAAAACGTTTTCGCTTGCGAATTTGACAATACAGTTATCAAAGCTATTTGTAACTCTCAAAAAAGAATTAACTTAGGGCAAATAATTCATAATTTTCTTTTCAATCAATTCCATTTCCGTTTTACTATGAAAAAAATATTCCTACTTATCATGGTTGTCACTGCAAGCACAGCGTGTAAAAATGCGAATGACACAGCGTCCGACCTAGCCATTTCCGAAGAACTTACAGATACCTTGACAGAACCGGAATATCAACTCTCTTTAGCGCAGTGGTCCCTGCACAGAAGGTATAAGGCCCCTGACGGAAAACCCCTCGAATTTCCGAAGGACGCCAAGGAACTCGGCTTCGATGGAATTGAATTGGTCACTCAATTATATACCAAAGAAATAAAAGCCTTAGGTTTTAGAACCGTGATAGACTCTCTCAAACACGAGCTTCAAACCCATGGTGTTTCTTGTGTGCTCATCATGGTGGATGAAGAAGGTGATCTTGCGGATCCTGATGAGACCGTGCGGAATTCGGCGGTGATTAGTCATAGAAAGTGGATCGATGCAGCCAGTGAATTAGGCGCCCATTCTATTCGTGTTAACACTTTTGGGACCAACGATCCGGAAATTTGGAAAGTGACCGTTAAAGACGGACTTACTAAATTAGCTAATTATGCTGCCACCAAGAACATCAATGTCATAGCCGAAAATCATGGATGGTTGTCCTCAAACCCACCATTGGTAATGCAAGTGTTGGATGAAATTAACATGGACAATTGCGGCACCTTACCCGATTTTGGAAATTGGTGTGTGGAAAGGGCAAAAGGTGAAAAATGGGGAGACTGCGTAAAAGAATATCCCGATCGATACGAAGGGATACGACTTATGTTGCCAAGAGCAAAAGGAGTCAGTGCCAAGGCCAATAGTTTTGATGCTGACGGGAATGAAGAAAAGATCGACTATTACCGAATGATCCAACTGGTGAAGGATAGTGGTTTTAAAGGACATATTGGGATAGAATTTGAAAGTGAGACCATGGATGAAGTGGAAGGTATCAACCTAACGAAAGCACTAATTAATAAAGCATATGCTAAAACCAACTAACTATGAAACCAACCACTCGCTTCCAATTGTCCTTTATGATGTTCCTCGAATTCTTTATTTGGGGAGGATGGTTTGTCACCATGGGAACCTTTCTAGGAAATAATCTTTCCGCTACCGGCGCTGAAACCGGGATGGCCTATTCTACCCAGTCCTGGGGTGCCATTATCGCTCCATTTATTATAGGACTCATTGCCGATCGATTCTTTAATGCGGAACGGATTCTTGGTGTACTGCATCTGGTAGGGGCTGTTCTGATGTATCAGATGTCTCAAGCCACCGATTTTAATGTTTTTTATCCGTATGTACTGGGTTATATGATCGCCTATATGCCTACCCTGGCATTAGTGAATTCGGTTTCCTTTAACCAAATGAAGGATCCCGCCAAAGACTTCTCCTTCATACGCGTTTGGGGGACCGTGGGATGGATCGCTGCAGGATTGGCGATCAGTTATTTATTCAATTGGGATCCGAATCCGGAAATTGAAGGTGATAAAGGGATGTTGCAGAACACCTTTTTAATGACGGCGGTAGCCTCTGCTATTTTGGGCTTTTTTAGTTTCCTGTTACCCAAAACACCCCCAAAAGCAAAAGACGGCAAGAAGATCACTGTTTCCGATATATTAGGACTGGATGCCCTTAAGTTATTAAAGGACCGCAATTTCTTGATGTTCTTCCTCTCTTCTATTTTGATCTGTATCCCACTGGCCTTCTATTATCAGAATGCAAATCCCTTCCTTTCAGAAATAGGGGTAGAAAATGCTACAGGTAAAATGACCATCGGACAGATTTCTGAAGTGCTCTTTATGTTGCTCTTACCGTATTTCTTTAAAAAATTCGGGTTCAAGAAAACCATTTTGGTCGGTATGTTGGCATGGACGGTTCGCTATTTGTTATTTGCATACGGAAATTCGGGAGAGTTAGCCTTTATGCTACTGATTGGTATCGCCCTGCATGGTATGTGTTATGATTTCTTCTTCGTATCCGGACAGATCTATACCGACAGCAAAGCCGGTGAAAAAGTAAAAAGTGCCGCCCAAGGGTTAATCACTTTAGCCACTTATGGAGTAGGAATGCTGGTAGGATTTTATGTCGCAGGTAAAATTACCGATGCCAATGTGTTGGCGGAAGGCGGACATGCATGGAAGGCTGTTTGGACCTTCCCGGCCTTGTTTGCTGCGGGTGTTTTAGTGATATTTGCCTTCCTATTTAAAAATGAAAAAATAGAATACAAAGAATAAGATTTGACAATGCTCAGCGAGTTCACGATCCGCTGAGCCCAAAGCTTTAATAAATTCGATATATGAGTAATAAAATAAGATGGGGCGTCCTTGGAGGCGGTGGAGATTCACTCATTGGAGTGCTACACAGAGTGGCTGCCGGAATGTTCGACGCTTACCAATTGACCGGTGCGGTTTTTAACCCCGATTTTAAAGCCAATAAGGCCTTTGCGGAAGAGATCGGTATCCCAACGAACCGGATCTACAAAGATTTTGATTCGATGGTTTCCGAAGAATTAAAACTTCCGGAAAGTGAACGGATACAGGTATTTTCTATTCTCACTCCCAACTTTCTTCATTTTCCCATGGCGAAAAAATTGTTGGAGAGCGGTTTCCATGTGATCTGTGAGAAGCCCATGACCATGACCTATGCGGAAGCTTTGGAATTGCAGGCTATTCACCAAAAGAGCAAAACCCTGTTTGCCTTAACGCATACGTATACGGGTTATCCCATGATCCGACAGATGAGGAAAATGATCGAAGAGGGCGTATTAGGACCCATTCAAAAAGTAGATGCGCAATATTATCAGGGGTGGATCAATCCTATCATTCACGACAAAAAATTAAGAAGTGCTACCTGGCGACTGGATCCGAGTAAATCTGGGATTAGCTGTTGTATGGGTGATATTGGCGTCCATGCCTATCAAATGTTGGAATTTGTTACAGGTATGGAAGTAAAGTCTATTCTGGCTGATTTGAATCATTTATACGAGGACAATCAGATGGATATTGACGGTACCGTGCTTCTGCGTTTAGAAAATGAAACGAAGGGAGTCCTCAGAGCAAGTCAGATCGCAACGGCCGAAGAGAATAATTTCACCTTGGCGGTCTACGGAAGAAAAGGATCCTTAAAATGGGAACAAGAAAACCCCAATTACCTCTTTCACCTGGAAGAAGGACAACCCATTAAAACCTTGAAACCCGGAAATGTCTACAATAGTAAATTATCACTGGACGGAACGAAATTACCTCCAGGTCATCCGGAAGGGATCTTCGATGCCATGGGAAATATTTACAAAGGATTTGCAAAAGCGATCAGAAACCAACCTTACGATCCTGCAGAATTTCCCTCCATGCGCGATGGGGTAAGAGGAATGAATTTTATAGAGACCTCGGTAGCCTCACATAAAGAAGGCAATGTTTGGAAAAAATTATAAACGATTTAAATTATGAAAACCATTAAAGGACCTGCTGTTTTCTTAGCACAATTTATGGACGACAAGGCCCCCTTTAATACCTTAGAGGGCTTATGTCAATGGGCCGCTGATCTGGGATATAAAGGAATACAGATCCCCACCTGGGAAAGTAGATTGATCGATCTGACCCTGGCAGGGGAGAGCAAAGTCTACTGCGACGAATTAAAAGGAAAGATCAACAGCTATGGACTGGAGATCACCGAGCTTTCTACTCATTTACAAGGACAACTAGTGGCGGTTCATCCTGCCTACGATTTAATGTTCGATAATTTCGCTCCGGACGATTGTAAGAACAATCCGAAAAAGCGAACCGAATGGGCACGCAGGCAATTGCTCAGTGCCGCGAGAGCCAGCAACTATTTGGGCTTGAAAGCACATGCCACCTTTAGCGGTGCGCTCCTTTGGCATACCTGGCATCCCTGGCCACAGCGTCCCGACGGGCTGGTGGAGATGGGCTTTGAGGAATTGGCCAAGCGATGGTTACCCTTATTAAATGAATTTGAAGACAACGGAGTGGCGGTTTGTTACGAGATCCACCCGGGAGAAGACCTCCATGACGGGGTGACCTTCGAGCGCTTTTTACAGGCAACCGGAAATCATAAAGCGGTGAATATCCTTTATGATCCGAGTCATTTTGTGTTACAACAATTAGATTATATCCAATACATCGACCACTACCATGAATTCATCAAGGCCTTTCACGTCAAGGACAGTGAGTTCAGGCCGGATGGAAAAAGAGGAGCTTTCGGAGGCTATAGTGATTGGAAGGACCGTGCGGGTCGATACCGTTCGCTGGGCGATGGGCAAATAGATTATAAAACGGTCTTCAGTAAATTAACCGAATACGGCTGCGACGTTTGGGCGGTGATGGAATGGGAATGTGTGATCAAAAGTCCGGAACAGGGAGCACGGGAAGGAGCCAAATTCATTCAAGACCATATTATTGAAGCTACACAGAAACGTTTTGATGATTTTGCAGGGGCTGAAATTGACAAAGAAAAACTTAAAAAAATACTCGGATTTTAGAATGTAAACCATGAAAAAAATACTCTTATTTTCAATTCTTGTTACAATTACAATGAGTTGCAAAGAATCAAAGAACGAAAGCGGTGAAGAAACCGGACAAACAGAAGCGATGGGAAATTATGAATCTGTTTTTATAGACGTACAGAATACGGAGATACCCGCGAACATTGATCCCGATGTACTTATGGAAAAACGCCTTCTTCCAAACGTTAACCTAACGAGTGGTGATCAGTTTTGGGGCGAAAAAAATGATTTCAGCCTATTTGCTATGGGAAGCATTAAGATCCCAAAAAGCGGAAATTATTATTTCAAACTCACCAGTGCGGGAAAAATTGTTTTCAAATTGGATAATAAGGATCTGGTGAAAAACGACAAGATCCATGACAAAGAGACTAATCCGGGGGAAACTTATCTGGATGAGGGATATGTTATTTTTGAATATGAATATTACCCGGCGTATAAAGACCCCTATTTAGTGCTGGAATGGTCTACCGATGGAGAGAATTTCGAAATTGTTCCGGATGCAAACTACAATAATTTGGACGCCTTTACCATTCCGAATTGGACACCGGAAACCCCCGAATCGAACATGGGTGAAAGTGCTGACAATACCTTATCAAAAGCAGAAGCTAACGAAGGATGGCAACTTTTATTCGATGGAAAAACAACCAATGGCTGGCATACCTATAATAAACCCGGTACGATTGGAAGAAAATGGACAGTGAAGGATGGAGCTCTTGTATTTGAAGGACGGAAGCGATTCGAGTTCTATGTTGCAGGACGTAAAGTAGAATTGGGCCCGACCAATAAGGTGGAAGATGGTGGTGAAGATATTATTTCAGATAAGGCATATGAGAATTTTGAATTAACCTTGGATTGGAAGATCTCCGAAGCAGGTAACAATGGGATATTCTATACCGTTCAGGAAGATACTGTCTATAACGAAAATTGGAAGACAAGTCCGGAAATGCAGGTGATGGACAATCAAAAACACAAGGACGGACTCATCTCCAAACATCGCGCAGGAGATCTCTATGACCTGATTGCGGCCAACCCGGTTCGGGTAAAGGATCAAGGGGAATGGAATTCGGTGCGCATTGTGAAAGATCATGGAAAAATAGAACATTGGCTGAACGGAACCATGGTATTGGCGTATGATGTAAATTCTCCTGAATGGAAGGACATGATCAGTAAAAGTAAATTTAAGGACTTGACAGAATTCGCCACCCCCGGGATGGGGCATATCGGATTTCAGGATCATGACAATGAAGTATTTTATAAAAACATTAAAATTCGCCTTATTAAATAAGCCCCATCGATAAAATGAAAAACCTACTGAAACTTTACAGTTTAGCTTCTATTCTTGCTTTCCTCTCCGCTTGTAACAATCAAAAAAAGGAAATGCAGGTATCTATGGAAGCAGAAACCGAAGTGGTGACTCCGGAATGGGAAGTGCTCTTTGATGGCTCCAATTTCGATCATTGGCGCGGATACAATAAGGATACCATGGCCAACGGATGGACTATTGAGGGGGATGCTATGGCATTTACACCCGGGGAAGAAGGTGGAAATAATATCATCTCAAAGGAAAAGTACACCAATTTCATACTTTCCTTGGAATGGAAGATCTCTGAAGGAGGGAATTCCGGGATTTTCTATGGGGTGCATGAAGATACCCTGTACTCGGAGGCCTATCAGACCGGTCCGGAAATTCAAGTATTGGACGATGACCGTAATCCTGACGCTAAAATGGGCGCCGGTACCCATGTGGCCGGATCACTCTACGACATGATCGCTCCTTCGCAAAATGTGGTGCATCCTGCCGGGGAATGGAACTCATGTGTGTTGGAAGTAAACCATCAAACCAATTCTGGAAGTGTAGCCCTTAATGGTGTTAAGATAGCCAAATTCCCGGTAAATGGAGTAGCCTGGGATGCCATGGTCGCAAAATCCAAATTCAAGGATTGGGAAGGGTTTGGCATCTATCCCACAGGGCATATCGGATTGCAGGATCACGGTAGCAAAGTGTGGTATCGGAATATTATGATCAAGGATCTGGATCAATAAATTCGAGCCATGACCGAAAATGAACAATTGCTGTTCGCCCTGGGCTATTGTGGCTTTATGGTCGTTCTTTTTTTTGTTTGTCAAAAATTCCCCCCCAGAAAGATCAATTGGTTCTACGGGTACCGAACCAGACGTTCAATGCTGAATGAAACTATTTGGAAAGAGGCCAATCGCTATTCTTTAAAGCTTTCTATCTTGTTCAACGTATACAGTTTTGCTTTTCCCATTGTACTCTACTTTACCTATCCCAACCTTAATTTTTTACTTACTGTTATTGCCAATACATTGCTTATATTATCCATATATTTCTTTACCGAGAAACATTTGGATCTGCATTTCGACAAAAACGGGAACCCTCTTTAATTTGAAATAGCTTGTTGGAATGCAAAAGAATGGAAATACGTACCTTTGTCTTTCAATAAATCTGCATTATGATTCAGTCGATGACCGGATATGGCAAAAGCGTACTTCAATTGCCTTCCAAAAAAATTACCATTGAAATAAAATCCCTCAACAGTAAAGGTTTAGACCTGAACGCCCGCGTTCCTTCCTCCTATCGCGAAAAGGAACTGATCTTACGAGATCATATTGCACGGTCACTGATCCGCGGAAAGGTAGATTTTAGTCTATACATTGAGATCACGGGAGAAGAAACCAATACGGTGATCAATGAAGTAGTGGTAAAAGATTATATCTGGCAACTGAAGAATATTGTGGATGGGGATGCTACCGAATTGCTAAAAATGGCGGTACGCATGCCGGATGCTTTGAAAACGGAACGGGATGAGATCGATGAAGAGGAATTTCATCATATCATGGAGGCCGTTGATGAAGCCTTGGTGGCGATCAATCACTACCGCACAGACGAAGGTAAAATGATCGAAGATGATTTTCACCAACGGATCGAAATTATAACCTCCTTATTGGAACGGGTGATGCAGATCGATCCGGAACGTATCGAATCGGTACGTGAAAAGTTGCGCAAAGCAGTTGCCGATCTAAAGGAACAGGTGGACGAGAATCGATTTGAGCAGGAACTCATCTACTACCTGGAGAAATACGATATCACCGAGGAAAAAGTAAGGCTTAAGAATCATTTGGATTATTTTTCATCCACGCTGAAATCGAACGATTCCAACGGGAAGAAATTAGGATTCATCACGCAGGAGATCGGTCGTGAGATCAATACCATCGGGAGTAAGGCCAACTATGCGCCCATGCAACAATTAGTGGTGCAAATGAAGGACGAGTTGGAAAAGATAAAGGAACAAGCTTTAAACGTGTTGTAATGGACCAAGGAGGGAAATTGATCGTTTTTTCAGCCCCTTCCGGGAGCGGTAAAACCACGATCGTAAGACATTTGCTGCAGCAACCTCAGCTCAATTTGGAATTCTCTGTTTCCGCTGCTTCCCGCGCTCCCCGGGAGCATGAAAAAGACGGTATTGATTACTATTTCATGAGTTTGAAAGAATTTAAGGACCACATTAAACAGGGTGATTTTCTGGAATGGGAAGAAGTGTACCGCGATAATTTCTACGGAACCTTAAAAAGTGAAGTGGATCGCATCTGGGCAGAGGGTAAAAATGTGATCTTCGATATTGACGTGGTGGGTGGATTGCGGATCAAAAAGAAGTTCCCCGAGCAAACCCTGGCCGTTTTTGTAAAGCCCCCCAGTGTAGATGAACTGAAAATACGATTGAAGAATCGAAAGACCGAAAGCGAGGAGAAAATAAATATGCGCATCGCCAAGGCTTCCATTGAAATGGCCACTGCGCCGCAATTTGATCACATCATAGTGAATGACGTATTGGAAAAGGCCCTTCAAGAAGCCGAAGAACTGGTGGCCGAACATATCGCCGCCCCCACTACGCCGAAGAACGATTAAATGAGCTCCGGAAAAAAAATAGGCCTGTATTTTGGCACTTTTAACCCTATTCATATAGGGCACCTTACCATCGCCAATTATATGGTGGAGTTTGGCGGACTGCATGAAGTATGGTTTGTGGTCACGCCTCATAATCCGTTAAAGAAGAAAAGTACACTATTGGACGATGTGCATCGTCTGGCGATGGTACGCATCGCCGTGGAAGATTTTCCAAAGCTAAAAGCCAGTAACATTGAATTCGATCTACCACAACCCAATTATACTGTGCATACGCTCGCACATTTGGAAGAGAGGTATCCCGGTGAAAAGTTTTGCCTGATCCTGGGCGAAGATAATTTAAAGAGTTTGCCGAAGTGGAAAAACTATGAAGTGATCCTGGACCGCTATGAACTATATATTTATCCGCGGATTTCGGCAGGTGAAGTGAACACCTCCCTTTTAAATCACCCTCATATCCATAGGATCGATTCCCCCATCATGGAACTTTCTTCTACTTTTATCAGGAAGGCGATCAAGGAGGGAAAAAATATTCGCCCGATGTTGCCTCAAAATGTATGGGAGTACCTGGATGAGATGAATTTTTATCGGTGAAGGGTGAACGCTTTTGACGCATTTCTACGTCACAGTCCATTCCCTCCAACGCTGACCCGCCTGTTCCTCTCTGCCCATGCTTTTCCCTGCTCACTGTTCACTGCTCACTGCTCACTGCTCACTGCTCACTGCTCACTGTTCACTACTCACTGTTCACCAAATTACCCCAAACCCCGCCCTGCGGGATTAGCTCGATGACGCGAATCGAAGATTCGCTATCTCGCTAACAAAAAAAGCTTATTAGCCTCAGGCAAATAAGCTCTTCATTGCTCTTGTCATTCCGACACCTTTTGTCATTCCGTGCT
>JAHEMZ010000044.1 GCA_024643385.1 Flavobacteriaceae bacterium
TTTCAATTGCTTATCATTGGCCTCAATGATCCTATCGATATTTGGATTGTTTTTTAAAACACCGGCGGTATAATCATATACAAAATAAGTAATATGGCACTCCTGAAAATGCTTTTTCAGGTTATTGGCAAGGACCGAGGCAATGAGTACATCCCCAATTCTTTTGTTCTGTATGACGAGAATTTTAATCATAAACTTTACCTTCGCAAAGTATCTCTTTTTTTGTAGGTATTAAAATTTAAAATGAAGGAAACATTTATCGTTCATACCGATTTCCTGGCAGATAGTGATGCACTGTTCCATTGGGTAAAACATTTTGAAACGGAAGGCGAATATGTGGTCAAAGGCGATAGGAATACCATAAAGAAACACCGAATAGAAGGTGTTTTTCTGAATGGTAAAAAATTCAAGACCCCTAATTTCTTTCAATCATTGGTCTATCAATTCCTTCGAAAGAGTAAGGCCTGTCGTTCTTTTGAATACGCATCCAAACTCATTGAATCCGGTATCAACACTCCATTTCCGGTAGCCTATTACGAACGTTTTTCCTTCGGATTAAAAGAGAGTTATTACATCAGTCAGCAACTGGACTACGACTTCGATTTTAGAGTCTTGAACCATAACCCTTTGTGGCCAAACCGAAAGAAGATCCTAGAACAAATGGCCACGTTCACCTATCAGTTACATGAACGAAATATTCACTTCATGGATCATTCACCGGGGAACACCTTGATCATAGAAAAAGAAAAAGGAGTATTCGACTTCTATTTGATCGATCTGAACAGAATTCGCTTTGAGCCATTGAATTTCAGACAGCGAATGAAAAACTTCCGAAGATTGTGGCTTTCTAAGACAATGATTAATAGTATGGCACCGGTCTATGCCAAATTATATGGAAAATCGGAAGCTGAGACACACCAACTCATGACTTATTACAGCCGAAAATTTCAGCGAAAAGTAAATGCCAAAAAAATGTGGAAGAGAAGGCGGTTCAAATTTTAAACGGCTACATCGTACTCTCTAAGCGCATCGTTCAGTGAAGTTTTCTTATCGGTAGTTTCTTTTCGTTTTCCAATGATCAAAGCACAAGGAACATTGAATTCTCCGGCAGGAAATTTCTTGGTGTAACTTCCGGGAATCACTACCGATCGGGCCGGAACATATCCTTTCATTTCCACGGGTGTTTCTCCGGTGACATCAATGATTTTTGTAGAGGCCGTTAATACCACATTGGCGCCTAAAACGGCTTCTTTTTCTACACGAACACCTTCAACAACGATACAACGAGAGCCAATAAACGCATTGTCTTCAATAATGACCGGTGCCGCTTGTAAAGGCTCTAAAACCCCACCAATACCTACGCCACCACTGAGGTGTACATTTTTACCAATCTGAGCACAACTTCCAACGGTCGCCCAGGTATCTACCATGGTTCCTTCATCCACATACGCACCAATATTCACATAACTCGGCATCATGATCACTCCTGCAGAAATATAGGCGCCATGACGAGCTACCGCATGCGGGACTACCCGAATACCCTTTTCAGCATATCCTTTCTTTAACGGGATCTTGTCATGAAATTCAAAGATCCCCACTTCAAATTTTTCCATTTTTTGAATGGGGAAGTACAAGACTACGGCCTTTTTTACCCATTCGTTTACCTGCCAACCGGAAGGAGTTGGTTCCGCACAACGAAGTAACCCTTCATCACAAAGCCGAACGACCTCTCTTATGGCTTTGATAGTTTCTGAATCTTGGAGCAAGGAACGATCGTTCCAAGCATTTTCAATTAGTGGTTGCAGTGCAGACATAAAATTATTGTGTTTCTGCAAAGATAATCCACGCATTTAATTAGGTGTAGTTTTTGGGTTACTATTTCTGAATGACTTATTTTTGCACCAGATATGGGAAGAGTTTTGGCATTGGATTACGGGACAAAACGAACCGGAATTGCGATCACGGATGAAATGCAATTGATAGCATCCGGTCTTACGACGGTAGCTACCAGGGAATTGATTCCTTTTTTGAAAAATTATTGCGAAACGGAAAATGTGGAATGCGTAATTGTAGGTGAACCCAAACAAAGAGATGGAATGCCTTCCGATGTGGAAGGAGAAATTCAGAAATTTTTGGAATTGCTGTCTCATTCCTTACCAAATTTGCCCACCTATAGAGTGGATGAACGATTTACGAGTAAAATGGCTTTCCAGACCATGATTGATAGCGGATTAAAGAAAAAACAACGACAGAATAAGGCACTGATTGATGAAATAAGTGCCACCATTTTGTTACAAGATTATTTGAATAGAAAAAAATGATTTACCCTATTGTAGCTTACGGCGACCCGGTTTTAAGAAAGATGGCAGAGGATATCACGGCTGATTATCCTAAGCTTAAAGAACTTATTGCCGATATGTATGAAACGATGTATGCCGCTTCAGGCATAGGTTTGGCAGCTCCTCAAATTGGTTTGCCGATCCGACTGTTTATTGTAGATGCAACTCCCTTCGAGGACGATGAAGATCTAACACAAGAAGATCGCGATTATCTCGCTCAATTCAAGAGAGTATTCATTAATGCCAGGATCATAGAGGAGTCCGGCAATGAATGGGCTTTTAATGAAGGCTGTCTAAGTATTCCTGAAATACGAGAAGATGTATTCCGTCAAGAAACGGTCACGATTGAATATTACGACGAACAATTTGTCATGCATACCGAATCGATCTCGGGAATAGCGGCCCGGATCATTCAACATGAATACGACCATATTGAAGGAGTTTTGTTTACCGATAAACTATCCCCTCTTAAAAAACGTTTGATCAAAAGTAAATTAGTCAGCATTTCCAAAGGGAATGTTAAGATCGATTATCGTATGCGGTTTCCTTTGGCTAAAAAGAAACGTTAATGCATTTGGAAATTTGCCGCTAACCCAAGATATTTGCCGACTTTAAAGGAAAACCGTTTATGAGTTTAGAAAAGATATTGTCTATTTCCGGAAAACCGGGATTGTATGAACTGAAAAGTCAAACCCGTACAGGAATTTTGGCTGAATCATTGATCGATGGTAAAAAACTTACTGTAAGTGCCCGTCAAAATGTGAGCCTGCTTTCGGAAATAGCTATTTACACTTTAACAGAGGAGGTCCCTCTTCGCGTGGTATTTCAAAAGATTGCTGAAAAGGAGAATGGGGGAGAAGCTTTGAGTCATAAATCTACGAAAGATGAATTGGAAGAATATTTTTTCAACGTACTTCCGGATTATGATGAAGATCGAGTGTATCCAAGCGATATCAAGAAAGTATTACAATGGTATAATCTTTTAAATAAAAAAGGTTTTACCGATTTCTCTGAAATCAAGAGTGATACTTCTGAAGAAGAAGAATAAGCCTGTCTAAGGTTTATAACTTTTCAATAAATTAATAGGTGAAATCCTCATTTGAAATGAGGATTTTTCTATTTTGGATCCTATGAATTCCAGAGCTCTACAACTACAAGCATTCGATCGGTTGCTCACCATTATGGATGAACTTCGGGAACAGTGTCCTTGGGACAAGAAGCAGACGTTGCAAACCTTGCGCCATCTCACGATTGAAGAGACCTATGAACTCGGTGATGCCATATTGGAGAACGACCTGAACGAAGTCAAAAAGGAATTGGGTGATTTGTTGCTCCACATCGTTTTTTACGCCAGAATTGGCAGTGAAACAAACGATTTTGACATAGCCGATGTGGCGAATGACATCTGTGAAAAGTTGATCTCAAGACATCCACATATCTATGGAGATGTGATTGTCGCAAACGAAGAAGAGGTAAAACAAAACTGGGAGAAGCTCAAATTAAAAGAAGGCAAAAAAAGCGTTTTGGAAGGAGTTCCTAAATCCCTGCCTGCCTTGGTAAAAGCCAATCGAATACAGGATAAAGTGGCCGGCGTAGGATTCGATTGGGAAGAACCGGAGCAAGTTTTTGAAAAGTTGAAGGAGGAACTTGGAGAATTACAGTATGAGGTAGCGCAAGGGGATCAGGAAAAAATGGAACAGGAATTTGGCGATGTATTATTTTCTATGATCAACTATGCACGCTTTTTAAAAGTAGATCCTGAAAATGCACTGGAACGCACCAATAAGAAATTTATTAAGCGCTTTCAATACCTTGAATCCAAAGCAGATGAAGCAGGCAAGAGTTTAAAAGATATGACGCTTGCCGAAATGGATATCTTTTGGGAAGAAGCAAAAAAAATCTGAGCGTTAACTCAGATTTTATTTATTACTCCTTTCGTAAAGTCCTAATTTTTGTCATTTTAGCTTTCCACACTCCCAACTGATCTTTTTGTCGGTTGATATTATTCCGAACTTCTTTGACCATAGGATTGTCATCCGGGACATGTTGGAAAAATCCAAGGTTATTCTCTAATTGACGGATCTCATCTCTAATTTCGATGATCTTCTTAGAAATAAAGTATTCCTCGTTTTGAAGTTGTCGGTCGTCTTCCTGAGAAACCATTGCGTTCAATTTATTATCAAATCGAATAAGTTCTGCTTCGGTTTTATTCAGCTTAAGCTTTTCGAACAGCCCATCCAGGACCTTGTTGAATTTTTCATCGATATTCTTTTTGTTGAAAGGAACTCGACCTATGGCCTTCCAACCAGTGATCTTATCTTTAATTAACTGCAAGTTAGCTTTTTGGTCCTCACTGAATTTTAAACTCGAAACTTCTTTTAAGAAGGCTTCCTTGGCTTCATAATTGGCTTGTTCCGCTTTCCCGGCTTCGTTCTTTTCGGCATGTAATCGATCGAAGTAATGGTTGCAAGCTTCTTTGAAGCGCTTCCAAATCTTATCACTGTCCTTTCGAGGTACGTGACCAATGTTTTTCCAATCCTGCTGAATTTTCTTCATTAAAGGAGTCACTGTTTCCAAATCGTCTTTTTTCATATTCTCTTCAGCGATACGAACTAATTCAAGCTTCTTTTCCAAATTCGCGTACTGTTCTTTCTTCTGCGTCTTATAGAAGTTGTTCTTTTCGTGATTAAAGTTTCTTGTGGCCTCTTTAAAAATAGTCCAGATCTCCTTATTTCTATTTCTGGGAACTTTCCCGGCTTCAAAGTATTGATCTCGAATTTCCTGTACCTTTTTCATGGCTTGTTGCCATGATTTATGATTGGGTTTAGTGGCTTTTGTCAACTCAGCTATTTGTTCTACCAGTCCTTTTTTAAGGGCAAAATTTTGATCAAAGGTGGCTTCCATTTCCTGTAGATGTGCCTGTCGTTTATCGTGAAGCACTTTCGTGGCATTGCTGAATCTTTCCCAGACCTCATCCCGATATTCTTTAGCAACGGGACCCACATCTTCCTTCCACATTTTGTGCAGCATTTGTAGTTCTCGGAAAGCCTTTCCCAGATCTGTTTCCGCAGCCAATTCTTCGGTTCGACCAATGATTTTTAACTTTTGTTCCAAATTGTGTTTGAAATCCATGTCCCTAAATTCCCGATTCAAATGAAGGAAATCATAGAAATTCTCTATATGGTGTCGGTAGGTATTCCAAACTACATTGTAATTATCCCTGGGTATGGGGCCGGCTACATGCCATTTCTCTTGTATCTCTTTGAAATGCCTATAAGTAGTATTGATATTTTCCTCAACATTGAGGAGCCCTTTTAATTCTTCGATAAGCTGCAGGCGCTTGGCAAGATTCTCTTGAAGATCACGCTTTAAATTCTTATAGTGATTGTTACGCTTCTCCTTGTAATCAAAATAAAGTGAGTTGAATTCTTGTTTTAAGGGAGTGGTATATTGGAAATCTATCAAATTACCACCTTCCTCTAAGAATTCTTCTTTCTTTTGCTCCATTTCTTCAGAGAACTTTGCTTGGAATTCAGTTCTGATTTCTTCGGCAGCATTCTTTATGGACTGGATAGGCTTACTCCCTAATAGTTTTTTAAATTCAGCGATAAGTTCTTTTTTGGAAAGCGCATGGTAGTCAATTTCTTCCTCGACCTCGTGTTCGTCCTCTTCTTCCTCTTCTGAAGAAGAAATTTCTTCCTCTTCTTCAATCTCAACTTCGTCTGAATGGGAGGAGTTATCAATTTTCTTCTCCTCTTCAGAAGCTGTGATCGCCGTGGACACATCCTTTATTTCCTCTTCAGACTCCGCCAACTCAACCTTTTCTTCGGGCTGTTCTATTTCCGCGACAGCATCGTCCATTTCGGCATCTATCATTTCCTTTTCTTTCTCCGATGGATTTATGGCCGTATCCAAAATCTCTTTTTCTTCTTCTTGTAAATTCTTGTCAGACATATATTTCAATGTTAAGGTTCCTAATCGCTAATAAGTCTGAAAGATACTAACAACTGCCCACATTGCAAAGGAAGAGTGGCCTTTTTGCTTTATTTTAGGATTTCCAGATGGACCACGACTTGAGTGCTTGTTGTTCCAACATTTTGAGCCCGTTAGCAATACGGGCACCCGATGCAAAGCCTAATTTTAAGAATTCTGTTTTATCGGGATTATAGATAAGATCGAACAACATGTGGTCCTGGGTGATAAATTGATAAGGAATATGCGGGTATTCTTCAATCTTGGGATAAGTACCAACAGGCGTACAATTAATGATAAGCATATGTTCCTCCATTACTTTTTCAGTAAGTTCTTCGTAGGTAAGAAACCCTTCTGTTTTGCGACGTGAGACCACTTTGTAATCAAACGATATGGTGTCTAATACATAACAAATAGCCTTGGAAGCACCTCCTGATCCTAATACTAGCGCCGTTTTTTCAGGAAAGGGGAAAAAGTCTTCCAGCGCCTTAGCAAAACCGAAATGATCCGTATTGTATCCAATGAGTTTGCCATTCTTTTTAATCTTTATGGTATTTACGGCACCAATCTTTTCCGCTTTTTTGTCTAATCCATCGAGAAAGGGAATAATGCTTTCCTTGTAAGGAACGGTAACATTTAGTCCTTTTAAACCTTTTGTGGATTCAATGATCTCGGGAAACAAAGAGATGTCCGCTATATCAAAATTATCGTAGGTATCTTTACGATGCTCGATACGGAATTTTTCCGTAAAAAAAGATTTAGAGAAAGAATAGGATATATCCTTTCCAATTAAACCATACTTAGCCATTTCGTATCGGTTGTTTTACTTTATTATAACGTTCTAAACTTACTACGATCAAAATCCCTATCAATATAAAAAAAATCGCCCAAAATGTTTCCATTGAAAACTCGGAGGGAAGGTAGCGATCAAAATCTTTAATAATATCCCTTCCTTCAGCATCTTTGATGATATTACCCATGAGATCTGTTTCATAGGCTTTGTTTTTCCATGGCCAGACAACCCCTAAGGAACCCGCAATAAACCCAATAATTACCGCATAGGTTGCCTTGCGGAAATGCTTTAATACATAAGCCAATAAATGGGAGAAGGTGACAAGTCCGGCCAATGATCCTAAAGAAAAGACGATAAGTACTTTTAAAAGTTCTATACGACCCGTATCATCAATAAAGCTGAAATCCAAGTGTAAAAGATCGGCAAAGGTGTCGTATAGGGCGTTCACAGAATCGACCAGCAAAAGGACGTAATTTCCGATGAGCATAAGGATAAAGGACCCTGAAAGCCCGGGAAGTGTCATCCCCGATACACTGATCATTCCGCAGAAAAAAACAAAGATCAGATTGTTGTTTTCCTTTGCCGGCTCAAAAAAACTGATGCTGATTCCGGCGATCACACCCAGTAATAAGTAAGCCAGGTATTTTCGATTCCATTCCCCAAAATCTTTGGAGATATAATAAATAGAGCCGATGATCATTCCAAAGAAGGAACTCCAGACATACAATTCATAGTGAATAAGCAGGTAGTCCAGTATCTTCGAAATACTGAAATAGCTAATGATCATCCCAAAAATGAGAAGCCCCAGAAACCCGCCGTTGATATATTTGAAAAAACTTTTGTATCGTCCATTCAACAGCAGCGCGAAAGCCTTGCGATTTACCTTTTGTAACGAATAGATAAATTCTTCATAAAATCCTGCCACAAAGGCAACCACACCGCCGGATACCCCCGGAACTTTGTTTGCAGCTCCCATGGCTAGACCTTTTAAGATAAGCCACATCTTGTCACTAAAACTTCGCTCTTGACTCATGATGCTACTTTTTTATTTCGAGCGGTTCGTTCCAAAAGAAAGATCGTAAGAAAACCCAATAACATAAACACTAAAGCAGGGATTAATTGTGGGTCTAATGTTGCGTTGATTTCTGAAAAATGATGAGGGAGTACGCTTTGTTCCACACCTGTTTTATAGCTTTCAAAATCTTGTGTATTTTTCTGATATACCGATAAAGTCCCTAAGGAAGAGATCTCGTTAAAAGGAATGATCCCGCCAATTTCTCCGGAATAAACTGATAAAGTTTCTTTCCATGGCCAAATCTTGTTTAAACTTCCAATGATAAATCCTGTCAATAAAGCGAGGGTCGTATTTTCATAATGTTTGAAGAGCCATTTGAGTAAATGACTAAAGCTCAACAATCCGATAGTTGCTCCTCCGGCAAAAAGAGCGAGTCGTTTAAAATCAAAATCGTGTACGGCATCACTTAAGGTCTTGTAAGCCCCTAAGATCACCAGGATGAACGAACCTGAAATTCCGGGCAAGATCATGGCGCAGATGGCTAGGGCTCCCGCAAAAAAGAGGAAAAAAGGATTTTCGTTGGTTCCTAAACTGGGAAGGGTGGTGATATAAAAAGCGATAAGGGTTCCTACAACAATGGAGAACAGCGTGCTTAAACGCCAAGTTTGGATCTGTTGTGCTACATAAATGATACTTGCGATGATCAATCCAAAGAAGAAGGACCAGATCAATACCGGATGATTTTCGATCAGATATTTCGCCAATCGCATGAAAGTGACAAAGCTTATTAAAATTCCGGAAAGCAAGGCCACCAAAAAACCGCCGTTTAGTTGGGTCCAAAATGCTTTGAACCCCTTATTTCTTAAAGTTTTTAGGAGCGATAGGTTGACGTTGGAAATTGTTGTCACCAGTTCTTCGTAAATACCGGATATGAAGGCGATAGTGCCTCCTGAAACTCCCGGAACGGCATCTGCTGCCCCCATGGCAATTCCTTTTAAACTAATCCAAATGTATTGCGATAAATTTCGGGAACCCATTAAGAAAATCAATTATTCCCAAAAATACAGAAATTAAACCGAAGGTTTTTGATGATTACTAATTAATTGTTGCACACTTTTTTTGATATAAATACTGGGGAAGAGTTCCTCTACAATCAGAGTGAAATCTTCATCCAGATCCAAACCATTTTTTAAATGAAACGCTCCTTTTGCGGGTTCCAGTAGTGTGTAATAAAGACCGGCTAAGCGATATTCTATTTCGGCATTCTCGGGATAAAACTCCATGGCCTGCATCAAATTGTTGATGCCTGCGTCGAATTCGCCCAGCTGAATAAGTATGTCGCAGCGGGATAACCAGGTGTCCAACTCGTAGTTACCTAATTCTATGGTGCGACGGTACCCGTGTTCAGCTTCTTCAAAAAGATTAAGGTGTTTATTGATCTTTGCGTAGCGTTTCCAATAGAGTACATTCTCGGTGTCAATATTTATAGCCTTTTCAATATAGTACAGGGCTTTCTGGTAATTCTTTTTTCTGAAGTAATAATCAGTGATTGCGATCCAAGCCTTGTCCAGTAAAGAATCTTCTTCTACACATTTGGTGTAGAACTGAAGAGCCATTTCACTGTTGCCCATTTTTTCGTAACACTTCCCGATTCTAAGCAAGGCAAAGGAAGTTGGGTCATCCAAACTTAGCGTTACGGTATAGCTCTCGATTGCTCGTTCGTAATCTTTCAGTTTTTCAAGCACCTTGCCTTTTTCCAGATAGGCACCAATAAACCGATCATCACTGATGATCGCAAAATCGAAGGCAGCTAAGGCTTTTTTATATTCTTTCAGGGCATAATACTGTTTTCCCACCTGATGCCAGGCAACTTCACAGTAAGGGTTTTTATTAAGGAAGTCATTTAAATAATCAATGGCTTCGATATTTTGATCCAGGTAATCGAAACAATAGATAATATTATACAATGCGGTATAGTCTTCTTCATCTTGTTCAAGACATTTCATAAAGTAGTACTTCGCGTTTTCATAGTCTTCGATGAACAAATATTCCATGCCTAACAAGGATAATACATCGGCTTCGTCTTCTGTAATTTCCAACGCTTTCTCTAACAGTTTGATCGCTTTCTCATGGTCGTCTCGACGCGACATGATGTTCGCTTTTTGAATATAGATCTCTTCGTTAGATTGCTCAAGTAAATAGAGTTCGTCTAACAGGCCTTCTGCAATATCTAATTTGTTCTCAAAAATAAACATCTCAACCTGAAACAATTTCAAATTAGTGGAAGTAGGGTGTTGTTCCAGTCCGAGTTTGGTTGCTTTTTTGGCAAGAGCTATCTTCCCGTTCTCCAAATAATGATGAATGATTTCCTCGAACTCTTCGGAGTCGAAGAAGTACACATCATTTGTCTTTAACATGGATTCGAAGCGGGTAAGTGAGAAGTTGTTATGCTCGTTAGGGCTCAGTTGCATACGCAGGGGTTAACTGTTCTTCTAATTAAATATAGTAATGATAGTAGCAAATCAATTGTTGTGCCCCTTTTGTTGTTAACAAGCTTATCAACACGAGATTATTGTTGGTAACAAATTGATAAGCAGTATTATATGGGGCTTAAGGAAGTATAAACTTCATTCATGACATCGGTCAAAATGGCGCATCCTTTTTTAATTTCTTCTTCTGAAATCGTCAATGGAGGTGTAATTCGTATGGCTTTTGTTTCGAAAAGCAGCCAAAATAGTATTAATCCGCGTTTTTGACATTCCAAGATTATTCGGTCGGTGATGGCTGCACTTTCCGTGATCACAGCAAGCATTAATCCACGCCCACGCACCTCTTTGATAAGTGGATGAACCAGTAAAGCCCTAAAAAGTAATTCCTTTTGAAGAGCCTCCTCCATTAATGAAGATTGCGAGATCTCTGTCAGTGTAGCCAATGCAGCAGCGGCAATGACGGGATTTCCGCCAAAAGTAGTGATATGACTTAATTTAGGTTGGTCTTTAAAAAGTTGCATTAATGTCTCGGAAGCCGTCAAGGCACCGATAGGTAATCCACCGCCCATTCCTTTTCCCATCACAACGATGTCCGGAACTACTTCAAAATGCTGAAATCCAAAGAGCTTGCCGGTTCTCCCAAAGCCGGGCTGAATTTCGTCCAGAATTAATAAGGTCCCCATTATGGTACATCGCTCTTTTACCTTTTTCAAATAATCCTTATCGGGCAGTATAAAACCTGCTCCCCCTTGTATGGTCTCCAAAATGACCGCAGCCGTTTTTTCTGTGATCTTAGAAAGATCCTCAATATTATTAAAATGGATAGGATGGCAGTCGGGAATGAGTGGTTCAAAAGGTCTTCTTCGTTCTTCGTGATCCATCACGCTCATAGCGCCCATGGTGTTGCCGTGATACGCATGATGCGCATACAAGATCTCCGTCCTTCCGGTGGCTCTCCTTGCCAGTTTCAAGGAAGCTTCTATGGCTTCTGTGCCGCTGTTGACCAAGTAGGTGGTCGTTAAAGGGTCGGGTAGGAGGGTTGCCAACAATTTAGAGAGCGCCACTGCGGGGCCTTGCGCATACTCTCCATAGACCATCACGTGCGCGTATTTATCCATTTGATCCTTAACGGCGCTAACGACGGCAGGATGTCCATGCCCCAAACTATTAGCAGAAACCCCGGCCACAAAATCGAGATGTGCTTTGCCCTGCGTATCGTAAATATAACTACCCTTGGCATGGGAAACTTCCATCGCTAAAGGATGTGGTGTCGTTTGAGCTTGATATTTTAAGAAATCTTTCAGCATGAAATTGGTAACTACTTTGGGATATTTTCCTTTTTTATATCTAAGGAATCGCTTTTTTCTGTCTGAAATTTGGGGTCAGTGGCTCTGGGCTGAAGGTCTTCCGGCCTTAACTTGGAAGCCTCCGGAATAGGGATGTCGTCTTCCGCAGGAGTATTAAAGAAATCGCCTTCGTCTTTCGGCAGGGGTATTCCTTTTATTTGGCGCAAAACCGGAGCAGGTTTGCCTTCAAAAAGATCCTGTTTTTTCATTAACCTTTCATCACCTCGCCAGATAAAGCCCGGTAATATCCGTACATTATCAGGAAAGAGGGAAGGAGGATATACTTTTCCCGGGACTTTTTTAATAAATCGAATCCCTGTAATTTTCTGATCTTCCAAATACATCTGAATCGTACTGGACACTGTATTATTGATCCCTACCAGTTCTTGATCATCGTTTCGGGAATAATAGATCACCTGCGCATTCTTAATGATATCGATCGTGTCTAATTGATT
The DNA here is from genome assembly GCA_024643385.1 of Flavobacteriaceae bacterium. Classification (GTDB taxonomy): domain Bacteria; phylum Bacteroidota; class Bacteroidia; order Flavobacteriales; family Flavobacteriaceae; genus JAHEMZ01. The sequence goes on from JAHEMZ010000044.1 coordinate 12,410, forward strand.
ATTGGTAAACAATCCGATCAATCGTTCGCCCTTTACCTGATTATAACCGGCACTGTCCTTTTGGATCAGAAAGGCATTATTGAACACTTTCAGGGTGTCTAATTGGTCGGTTACCTTATTGTTCAATATATGGATGGTGTCTCCAGTCATTTGATTTTCACCGCTCCAAAGTATTGGATTTCTCAGGAGCTTAGTAATTCCTATTTTTTCATCAATAAAGATGGAATCACATTTTCCGCTGGTGGGTTCCTCACCTTCCAGTCCTTGTTTAAACATTCGTGCTTGATAAAATCCTTTGATCACCCTATTTTCCGGTTTCCCTGTAATGCGAAGGGTATCGGCATGCACATAGACCGAATCGTTTTCCTGAAGAGTAATCGCTACTGCCCTCTTAGTGATGTAAACCGAATCTTTGTCGCGAAATACTTCCGCATAATGACCTCTTACGATACTTTGATTCAGGGTGTCTAAAACTTTGATATTATTGGTTGCGGAGGCAAACCCGCGGGCGCGATCAAAATAGATGCTATCTCCGTAGAGAATTCGGTTATTATAATCTACCCGGGAATTTTTTACAAAGTGTCCAACATCTTTACGAGTATTGTAATAGCCCCTTTCGCAATAAACGGTGCTGGTCTCACTTTCAATTCTCGATTCTCCGTAAAGATAGGCCACCCCCGTTTCAGAATAAAAATCCAACTGAGGTGAGTAAACGGTATATTTGGGGTTAACGATCTTCACCTTGGAAAGAAATTGATATTTTTTCGTTTCCGCGAAATACCTTCCAATACGACTGGTTAACACACTCGCGGTATCCCGGACAGTTCCGCCACTTCGATAATAGGCTTGTTGTTTGATCCTGTCAAAATAAAGGGTATCCGTGCTTAGCGTTGTTTTAGGTTCCGTGAGCACAACATTTCCGGCCGCAAAGGCAAAGGAGGTATTTCCGTTGTATTCTCCGTATTTACTTCGCATATTAATGGTATCTCCTTGGGAGATACGAACATTTCCATAGGCTTTAACGAAGTTATCCTTGAAGTAAACAAAGGCTTGGTCACACCACATTTCGACACCCTCATGAACGATATAGACCTGACCGGCATTGTCGCGCGTGTAAATAACGGCTTCAGGAAATTCGGGCTTCTTTTCAAAATAGCCTGATTTTACGGTTACCTTAGTGGTCTTTGTAGAATCGAGCACCTTGACCTGAGCTAAAGATGGGAATCCTAAGAAGAGAAAAAGTGAAACGATTATGTAGTTTGATATTTTCAAAAAGAACCTGTTGTTTTAAGAAACGAAAATACCAACAAAAACTTGTATTACCTATGAATGGTCTGTTTTCTGTCGGGACCTACCGAAACTATCTTAATTGGCACTTCCAATTCTTTTTCAAGAAAATCGATATAATCGTTCAAGGCTTGGGGTAATTCAGTATGTTTTGTCATTTTGGTCAAGTCTTCCTTCCATCCTTTCATTTCCGTATAAATGGGTGTTACATTCTGCTCTTCGATATTGTACGGTAGGTGAGTAATGACATCGCCCTTATAGTTATAAGCAGTACACACCATTAATTTGTCAAAACCACTTAAAACATCTCCTTTCATCATCATTAATTGCGTCACACCATTCACTTGTACGGCATATTTCAGGGCTACTAAGTCTAGCCATCCACATCGTCTGGGGCGACCTGTAGTAGCTCCAAATTCATTACCTACACGACCCATGGTAGCACCGTAATCGTCAAATAGTTCCGTAGGGAAGGGACCACTTCCCACACGAGTGGCATATGCCTTAAAAATTCCGAAAACCTCCTTTATTTTGTTGGGTGCGACCCCAAGTCCGGTGCAAGCACCGGCCGCTGTTGTATTGGAGGAGGTAACGTAAGGGTAGGTTCCGAAGTCGATATCCAATAACGAACCTTGAGCCCCTTCGGCTAAGATTGTTTTTCCCTCTTGTTGCGCCTGATAGAGGTATTCTTCGCTATCGATAAAGCGCAATTTTTTCAAAGACTCTATGGCGCTAAAAAAGTCGTTTTCTAACTCGGCAAGATTGTATTGTATGTCCACATTATAAAAGTCGATCATCGCCTCATGTTTGTCGGCCAAGGCACGGTAACGTACTTTCCAATCGGGTAATTCTGTATCGCCCACACGAATTCCATTTCTACCGGTTTTATCCATATAGGTTGGGCCGATACCTTTGAGCGTAGAGCCAATTTTAGCTTTTCCTTTTGAAGCTTCGCTTGCAGCATCCAGTAATCGATGGGTGGGTAAAATTAAATGGGCCTTTCTTGAAATGAGTAGTTTCTTGTGAAAGTCTAAATTGAATTTTGCTAAATTCTCCAATTCTTTTCTGAAAATAACTGGATCTATCACTACGCCATTTCCAACCAAATTAATGGCGTTTTCATGAAAGATGCCACTGGGAATGGTGTGTAAAACGTGTTTGATACCATCAAATTCCAAGGTGTGACCTGCATTGGGTCCTCCTTGAAAACGAGCGATAATGTCGTAATTTCGGGTAAGTACGTCAACAATTTTTCCTTTTCCTTCGTCTCCCCACTGGAGCCCCAATAGTAAATCTACTGCCATATAGTTGTTATTATTCGGAAGTTTTTCGCTTTCCGTAGAAATAGAGTGAGTGTTTGGTTATTTCAATATCGAAAACTTCTTCGATGGTTTTTTTAATGGTCTGAATGCGTGGATCACAAAATTCGATCACCTCTCCGTTTGACAATATTACATGGTCATGCTGTTTGTCGAAATAGGATTTTTCGTAATGAGACTGATTTTGGCCAAATTGATGTTTGCGAACTAAACCACAATCCAAAAGTAATTCTATCGTATTGTAAAGTGTGGCTCGACTTACGCGATAATTTTTGTTCTTCATATTCACGTACAAAGATTCGATGTCGAAATGATCGTTATGCTCGTAAATTTCTTGTAGGATTGCGTATCGTTCCGGCGTTTTTCGGTGTCCCTTTTCCTCTAGGAAATCAGTGAAAACCTGTTTTACGATAGCCTGATTATTTATTTCGGTATGCATGGTCATAAGAAGCTGCAAAGTTACTCAATTATAGTCTGCTAACTTTATCTATTCCGTTTATTTTTTTGATGTTTTTCATCAAATTATCGAGAATTCCTTTGTTTTTCACAATCACTACAATCTTTCCGGTGAAGGTACCGTCGTTACTTTCGAAATGCACACTTTTCATGTCGATATGCAGGTTGTTGGAAATAACTTTTGTTACGCGATTTACCAGTCCCATAGTATCTATTCCTGAAATCACCAAAGTGACTTTAAAATCCTGTTGGGAAGAATCGATCCATTTGGCGGGTATGATCCTGTAATTGTAATTGCTTTGAAGTTGAATGGCATTCGGACAGTTCTTTTTATGCACTTTGATACCTTCATTAATTGTCACAAACCCAAATACATCATCACCGGGTATTGCATTACAACATTTGGACATTTTATAATCCAGTTTTTCTTCATCCTTACCAAAAACTAACTGATCATATTTTACGGAAAGTTCTTCTTTATTTACCTCTTCCTGATTGGTTGGCTTTCTGATCCGGTTTTTAAAGAAGGTCATAAATGCATTACTCCGTGACGCGGCAAACTCTTTCAACATGGTATTGTCGATAATACCTGCACCTACCCTATAAAACAAATCCAAACTGGTTTTAAGTTTGAAATAGGCCACTAACTGGTTGACGACCTTTTCATCCAAAGTGATTTTTAAGGACTTCAGTTTTCGGGTAAGAATTACTTTTCCTTCTGAAGCCAATTGCTTCTGTTCGTCCTTGAGCGAGGATTTTATCTTTGAAATGGCCTTTCCGGTAGTGACATAATTTAGCCAGTTGGCTGAAGGCTTCGTTTTATCTGAAGTCATTATTTCAACCTGGTCTCCACTTTTTAATTCATGACTTAAGGGTACTAACTTACCATTGACTTTGGCCCCTCTGGTCTGCAGCCCGACTTCGGTATGCACATGAAAAGCAAAATCCAGTGCGGTGGCGCCTTTCGCTAAAGAATAAAGATCCCCTTTGGGCGAAAAGACGAAAATTTCTTTTGCATAAAGATTTAGTTTGAATTCCTGAACAAAATCTATGGCACTCACTTCTGCATTTTCAAGTGTTTCTTGAAGTTTGTTCAACCAGTCGTCCAGACCGCCGTCGTCTTTTTCCTTATTCTTGTATTTGTAATGGGCTGCATATCCCTTTTCGGCGATCTCATTCATACGCTGACTGCGAATTTGAACTTCCACCCAACGACCTTTAGGTCCCATCACGGTAATGTGTAAGGCTTCATAGCCCGTTGATTTGGGTGCTGAGATCCAATCGCGAAGTCTTGTGGGATTAGGGCGGAAATGATCTGTGACGATAGAATATATTTTCCAAGCCAAGAACTTTTCATTTTCAGCATCACCTTTATAGATAATCCGGATGGCAAATTTGTCATAAACTTCATCAAAGGAAACATTCTGTTTCAACATTTTCAGTCGAATCGAAAAGATGGATTTGGGTCGGCCCTTGATCTCGTAATTTAACTTTTCCGCATCCAGCGAATCCTGAATCGTCTTACTGAACGCTGCGATATAGGCATCTTGTTCCTCTTTGCTTTCTTTTATCTTACTCAGTATGTCTTGGTAAACTTCCGGTTCGGTGTATTTCAAACCTAGATCTTCCAACTGAATTTTTACGTTGTAGAGCCCAATCCTATGTGCCATAGGGGCATAAATGTATAGCGTTTCGGAAGCAATCTTCACCTGTTTGGAAGCGGGCATAGAGTCCATGGTTTGCATATTGTGCAAACGATCTGCTATTTTTATAATAATTACGCGAATGTCCTCATTTAACGTAAGTAACATTTTTCGGAAGTTTTCCGCTTGCAGTGACACATCACTTTGGTATTCCAAGGCTGATATCTTGGTGAGACCGTCTACAATTCTTGCGACAGTCTCTCCAAACATCCGTTCAATATCAATCAGGGTATAAGGGGTATCTTCGACAACGTCGTGCAGTAAGGCTGCCGCAATAGAAGTAGCATCCAATCCAATTTCTGAAGCGACTATCTTCGCCACGGCAATGGGATGGAATATATAGGCCTCTCCGCTCTTTCTGCGCTGTTCCTTATGTGCGTCCACTGCCACATCAAAGGCAGAACGAATGAGTTTTTTATCGGCGGGTGATAGCGTACGATAGCTTATTTTCAAAAGCTCTTTATACTGCTTGGCAATTTCCTTATTTTCTTCTTCGATTAGGGCATCTGTCATAAACTAAAAATACAATAAAGTTTGTGAGTGGCAAAGTTCCAAATTCAAAGATATGAACTAATCTGAACGCTTCGGACAGGAAAAAATTAGTCTTGCCTTAAATTTTGAAGTCTTTGTAATAAGGTGGGGTGGGAATAATGCACAAATACATAAAAAGGGTGTGGTGTAAGATTACTAAGGCTATTTTTTGATAACTTTTTCAAAGCCGATAACAACGGTTCTCCCGCAAAAGTATGTTTGGCATAATTATCCGCTTGGTATTCAAACTTTCTTGAAAGCAGGTTCATGAACAATCCAATGATTTCGGAAATAGGGGTGTAAAGTATGCCAAAAGTAATGAAGCCTACATGGAAAGAGGGGTTGGTGACTCCTAATGCTTCAGAAAAAACAGGCATTCCCACAAAAATAGAAAGTAACCAAAGCATGATTCCCGTGGTGATCGCAGAAGTGATCAGGTTGAAAATAATATGTTTCTTTTTATAATGTCCTACCTCATGAGCCAATACGGCAACAATCTCCTCTTCTTCCAAATCGTTGATAAGTGTATCGTAAAGTGTTACCCGTTTTTCTCTTCCAAAACCTGAGAAATAGGCATTGGCTTTTGTGCTTCTTTTCGAGCCATTGATCACAAAAATATTTTGCAGACTGAAACCAACCTGGTTGGCATACGATTCAATTTTCGAGCGCAATGGTCCTTCCTCCAAAGGTGTTTGTTTGTTGAAAAGAGGAACGATCAAACGCGCGTAAAACAAGTTCATTAAGACCGAAAACACTGTGACAAAGATCCAGGTATACCACCAGAAATTTGCTCCGGCCGTTTGATAAAACCAAATGACGATCGCCAATATTCCCCCACCTATTACAATAGCCATCAGCCATCCCTTTATCTTGTCCAGTAAGAAAGTTTTCAAGGTAGTTTTATTAAAGCCGAACTTTTCTTCGATCACAAAGGTGTGGTAATACGAAAAAGGAGTTCCCAACAGATCGCTGGCCAATAAAATCAAACCGAAGAAGAGTAAGGCGATGACGGTCTGGTTGTCTGAAAAGGAGCGAGCCCATTGATCCACCCACTCAAATCCATTCAGAAAAAAGAAAAGTAAGGTAGCGACCAATGAAACAGAAGAACTGATCCGTCCGAATCTGTATTTTTCCTGTTTATACCGCTGCGATTTTTCATACTCTGCTGTTTCGTAAACATCTTCCAGATCTGACGGAATCGCATCTTTGAAATGCTTTGCATTTACATAATCCAAAATTTGGTCAAAAATAAAATTAGCTATCAGCAGGCCAATAATAATACTAAAGAGGGTTGTGGGTGTCATTGAAAATTTCGTTGTCTTTTGGCCTCAAAAATAAGGATTCCCGCAGCAACAGAAACGTTCATACTATCTATTTCACCTTGCATGGGTATTACAATATTTAGAGTGCTATTATCCAGCCATAGTTGAGATAGGCCATCGGCTTCGGTTCCCACTACCAAGGCACAGGCTTCGGTGAGATCACAGGTCGTATAATTGACGGAAGCTTGCAAGGCAGCACAATATATATTGATATGCCGGGATTTTAAGAATTCAATTATTTCTTCGGTACTGCCACAAACCACTCGATTTGTGAAAACACATCCTACACTGCTACGAATGATATTGGGGTTATATAGATCCGTTTTCGGATTGGCAATGATCACCGCATCGACATGAGCTGCATCGGCAGTTCGCAATAATGCGCCAATATTACCCGGTTTTTCAGGCGCTTCAGCAATTAAAATGAGCGGATGCTGATTTTCAAATACCAGATCCTTCAATTCAATTTTCTTGGATATCACTAAGGCAATGACCCCTTCGGTGGAACCACGATAAGCTATCTTATCATACACCTCCTTGGAAATGATAATGGTTTCTACTTCGGTTGAAATTTGACCTGCGATCCTATCCCGATCTTCCGGTGCGATAATTTCATCAGAATAAACCAAGGTCTGTATTTGATAGCCTCCCTTGATGGCCAGCTCAATTTCTCGAAGACCTTCGATCACGAACAATCCTTGCTTTTTCCTTTCCCGTGACTTTTCGGAAAGCAGCAAAAGTTGTTTAATAAAGGGATTTTGAAGGCTGGTAATTTGCTTTGGCATGGTACAAATATAGCGGAAGGAATTCTATTTTCTTTCGGAAAAGATGGAAACCAAGGCATCTGAAATATTGGCTCGCCAACAAATCCAATCGTGACCTCCATCGGTAATGCGAAGTTCGTATGGAATCTGCTGGTGAAACATTAATTGTTGTAAGGTAGTAACCACCGGAACGATATTATAGACATCGTCATCGCCCACGGAAAGATAAAATGTAGGTTTTTTGTCACTGGATCTGAAGGTATCCCATAAACGGGTATAGGAATAATGATGCCAGATCGAATCGTTAAACACTCCGTTTAGCGCAAACGCTTCTATTTTTCGAGAGGAGGATATGGCCGGAGGAAGAGGTTCATAAGAAGCGGGACTTAATAGAATCACACTTTGGAACCAATCCGGCCTTCGCAAGGCAAAACGCAGCGATCCATACCCTCCTGCCGAATTTCCACCGATATATCGCCCTTGTCGGCTGTCGATAGGGTAATTCGCTTCCATAAAAGGAATAAATTCTTCCAAATAAAAAGATTCCATCTTTTCCTTTCGATCTACATACCAGGAGTTTTCGGCATCAAAACTCACCGCTACCATCGGCGGGACCTTTTCAATACAACGCAAAGAATCTAATATAAAGGGAATATTTCCTTGCTCTTTTTTAAACCAGTTCGTCTCATCCCCTCCATGACCGTGCAAAAGATACAACACGGGATAGGAAATTTTTGCGTCGTTTTCTTTAAAAGGAAGATATATTTCATAGGCTACTTTTTTACCCAATATTTTTGAATCGA
>JAHEMZ010000083.1 GCA_024643385.1 Flavobacteriaceae bacterium
CTTCGGGGTCATGCACGAACATCCGGTTCGCAATCATGCCCGAAGTGGTGCCGTAATTGACCTGCCATCCGCTGGCATCCTTTTGGGCGTACCACTCACCGACCGGCGCTGAGCCAGCTTCCAGATCCATGCCCGACGTGACACCATCTGCGACAACTAGCTTCGTCGCGAATGGGTCAACCGCGTGGAAGTGCGTATCAATAAAACCGGGTGCCACGACCAGACCGCTGGCATCGATGGTTTCTTTTCCTGAAATTTCAGCTTCAGTAATTAAACCAATAATACCGTCTTTAATGCCTACGTTCCGTACCGCATCAAAATTGGTTTCCGGATCCATCACCCGGCCGTTAAGAATTACCACATCAAATTCGGTGGAAGTTGGCATGGATTTGTAGTCTGTTTTTGTATCTGTGGCAGAATCATTTTCTGATTGCTTACAAGCTCCCATTAGGAAAAACACAACTAATAGGATTGCTAATTGTTCAATTCTTTTCATTTTTTTTAATAATTATAAATCGTTTGTAAAAAAGCGGACCCGCATAACGCAAGCCGGGATATAAAGTTACTAATTATTGTTTACTTGACGGCTAACTGCTCATCGTTCATGCTTGCCTCCGGAAAGCGAATCAACCGCGGTTTGAGGTATACACGTTGTTGTGCCTGACTGCGGGATTACATACGGAAGGTATGAGGCAGGCTTTCCGGTTTTGTTATCCTCAGCCATTCTTTTGCGTATTTTTCCGAAAATTGGAATCACTTTGCTTTGTTGGTTTTCATAATGAAGGCTAACGGTTGGTGTATGATTAGTTAAGAAAAATAGGTTAGGATTTTCCGATGAAGACACAAGTTAATTAATTACGACGAATTTCCGTTGAGGAAATTCAGAAGTAAGTAATGATACACGTTGTAAGCCTTTCGTTATTCTAAAACTTATTTATCCTTCTTTTTGTCTATTTCTTCTTTAATTATTTTCATCAAGTTAATAATGTCTGGCATCACCTCTTTTGTGTAGATTTCCTTTTGTTGAAGTAGAAGTATATTTTTCATTCTCAGGTAGTTTATAAGAATGCGGTCTTCACGATATGAATTATAAGAGCGATTAGGTAGAGTTATTTCATTTGCTAGTTTTCCCAGTGGAACTCCGAAGTTTTTCCCATCAATTTTAATTTCAGCAGTATTCAAAACGAAAGGTCCGAGTACGTTTAGAGTATAATGATTCGCACCATCATCCCATGATTTATATAAGTATGCCGGATCATAATAGTAGAACAATAAATCTATAAGCTCTTTATTTGAAATTAAATCAATTTTACCCGAAGCGATAAGATTTTGATATATTGCGTCATTTTGATAGAATCTTGTAAACTTTATCAAAGACGACAGATTACCAACAAATTCATCGTTTTTGAAGTGAGATTCATCTTGAAGCATATAAAATGTAGTGTCTATTTCACTTAAAATAGCCTTCATCCATGTTAATTGAAGATTTAGTTCTGTTGAATCTTCTTGCAGGTTCGTTAACAATTTCTCGAGATAATAGACTTCACTTTTGGCAAGCTTGTTTTTTTCATTGAGGTTGTTCAGTTGTAGAGCTATTAAGATTCCAATAACAACCAGTACAATTTCCCCAATGGCATATTTAAAATATTTGCCGGTTTTGTTTTTCTCCATAAGATCGTAGCGTATTTTTCGAAAAAACTTTATCATAATCTAAGATAAACATTTAGATGGTCCGTCCCGAGTACTCGGGAGGTATTATTATCAAATTTACTAGCCCTTCAGGGTGCCTGTATCAAACGTCCACCGGGCGTTTGGTTTTACTAAGTAAAACTGCATGGCGGCTATATCATGGGTTAGCGGTTTCTGATAATGAAGCACAACCGTTTTGTGTATGATTTCGTTGCGCATGTCCGCCTAAGGCGGAACAAGCCGTATTGAAAATCTGGTAGGATTTTCGCAAGTAGTCTAGACCCAGTCAATTAATTATACATGTGGTTAGGTGTTGTGTTATTATCTATAATTTTTCTTTAATCGCTTTTCTCCAAAAGTAAATTCCAAAAACACAAGTAACAATTGTAAACATAATTCCATTTTCTCCTAGCCAATGTTCCGTTCCCTCATTCTTAATTGTTAATTCAGGTAATATTTTTTGAATATACACATTGCTTACTGCGTGAAAAATTACCGCCGGCCATAGACTTTTAGATTTAAAAGTGTAATAAGTCATGATAAATGACATAGACAAAATAACCACATAAAATGTCGTTAGTTCCAAGATTATATTTTCTCCGTAATATACTATTAGTGGCCAATGCCAAGTTGCCCAAATAATTCCACTAAAAATGGAAACACCGGAAAAGGAAAGAACTTTTCTTAATTCATAAATGAAAAAACCTCGCCATCCAATCTCTTCTCCCAAAGTTGTTGCTGCTGCTCTTATTACTTCAATAGTTCCTAATAAGATAATAGCTATGATTGCAATCGAGGTTGGATTTAATGTTCCTATTCCTATCAATCCTAGTTCTTTCCCCCAATCTGTAATTGCTTCTTCATTTGTCCAACTTCCAAATCCAAAAACCCAGATTAGTATGTAAGTGATTAAGCCATACAAAGCAGGAATAAAATAAGAAAGTCGAATATATTTCCAATTTCCCCAATTCCAATTTAGTGAAGAAATAGGTCGTTTTTTGAGCTTTAACGTAATTATGGTGGCTATGGCAGGACACCACATTAAACCCCCAATATATATTCGCGAAGGATATAAATTAACTATTGCAAAATGAAATAGCGAACTTATAACCGTAACAATTGCAAGGAAAATAAAGATTGTATTCCAAGTTTCTTTACGTTCCGATAAACTTTCTGGCATTTGATTTTAATGATTAGTTTGTTTTTGGAAGACGAAGAGATAGTGGTTTTGTTACATTGCGCCTAACGGTCTCGGCTATGAGAAGTTGTGCCTGCCTGCGGGTTTACATACCGAAGGTATGAGGCTGGCTTTCGTTATTTTTCTAGATTATTTATTTCCTTATTTATTTCATTTATTAAACTTGTTGCCTCTAATCTTGTTTGATCAAAAATATCTAGCACTCTAGAGTGTCTAATGTAGTTGTTTTTGAAGTGATTCCTTCCCAAAATTGATTTTGCGAAATCAATCATCAATTTTCCTTTTTGTAATGAATCTTGGATACTTTTAAAGCTCTTTCTGGCTTTGTTGTTAGAAAGTGATTGCATACGATAATTATCGATTTCAATACTAGTTTCCAAATTGTTCATATATTGTTGATGTTCAGATACTGCTTTGATGTCCCATATTACGTGGGCTTTTAATCGATTATTATGAACTTTGTAGTAGCTAGTTATTTTTTCGAAAATTGAATCATATCCAATTATTCTCATATTGGCATCGTTTTGGATTTTTTGAAATGTCCTTTCATTAATGTAATGATCAAAATACCATCCACTAAAACAATCCCATAATCGTTCAACTTGATTAATTTCATAGTCTTGTCTAGCTAGTACCCATTCCTCATTTTCAAGTTGTTCTAAAACAGAATTGTACGCTGCATTAAATGCTATGGTATCCGTCTTTAGGTCTTCAACTATTTCCTTTAATAGAATTTTTGAAGTCCTAACAGACTTTCTATCCTCATTCCAATTATTCAAACCAAGTGCAATCAAAATTCCTATTACCACAAGGATAATTTCTCCGATAGCATATTTAATGTACTTTCCGGTTTTATTTTTTTCCATAAGGTCGTAACGGATTCGTCTAAAAAACTTTATCATAGCCTAATTTAAACATTTAGTTCGTTCGTCCCGAGTACTCGGGAGGTATTATTATCAAATTTACTAGCCCTTCAGGGTGCCTGTATCAAACGTCCACCGGGCGTTTGGTTTTACTAAGTAAAACTGCATTTCACCAATATCATTGGTTAGCAGTTTCTGCTAATTAAGCACAACGGATACGGTTATCGCAAGTTGCGGGAGTAAAGACGCGGACTTGTTCGCTTAACCATTTTCTTTCCTAGTTTCTAAAAATACACTTTTTGACAATACCTGTTATTTGCGATGAACCAATGTTGGCGGTAGTTAGATTACTTTTTACTCAACTCAAGCAACTTTAAAACGGTTTTCCAGTTTCGAGTTGTAGCTTCTACGTTCAGCTTTTTCTCGAAAAAGGTATTACTCAATTTGGATTCGTGGTATTTCCCTTTACAAAAAATGAAAACGTCAGTTTCTACTAGTTTAAACTTGTCTGGCTCATCATTATAAAATTGTATTTTATCTAAATTTTCCATGGCAGGTTTCTCTTTCAAAAATGTTAGATGTAATTGGTTAATATCGGCGTTCTGGTCAAAAAATGGATTTCTACTTACAGTAGTTTCAAGTTCTTTTGAATTTCTAACGAATACTGGCACCTCAAAGCCAAATGTATCTCGTATAGATTGTTTGAGAATTTCTTCTAACTCAGAGTTATTTTTTTCGGAGTTGAATAGGAGATTTCCACTTTGGATATAAGTTTCTGTTTTTTCCAATCCCAATTTTTCACAAAGTGATTTTAAATCATTCATCAGGATCTTTCTTTTTCCGCCTACATTAATTCCTCTTAAGATTGCAATTTTCTTGTTCATACGACTCTTGATTCTAATTACCGTCAACGGTCTTGTATATGAAAAGCAGCAGATTTTAAAGCGCTTTCTTTTCGGTTTATAGCTGAACTTTATTATATGTTCTATCTTTTGTTTTAATACTAAAACCGCTATTTTTTATATACTTTGTTGCAAGCAGTTGGTTTTCGTCCGTTATTGTTAGTTACTCAATCAATTTTCTATCAAGTCTTTAGATTTCTGTCCCACCTACACTCATCAATGTAGATAAGCTGCTTCAGTTATCCAATGAAAACGTCTTTTCATCAACCTGAAGTTTTTCATAGTAAGGGGTTTTCGTTTGGCTGTGATGAAAATGGAATCGCTTTTAATCATTCCTTTTAGCTTGAGCGTGGTAGAATCCGGGAATTCAAATTTAAGGCTGCTTTCTATTTTCCGTGCAATGAGTATCGAATCCATTTTGGGATAAATATCGATTCCTTGTTCATTATATATTTCTTGCATTTTGGTATATAATTCCTTTTGATCTGCCCACACTATCAATTCTTTATCACGAACAGACACATATAGATAGGCAATGCTATCGCCACTTAAACGCGCCGCCTCAAGCATTTTATCCCCAATAACAATTTGTTTCCACCTTGATGGATT
>JAHEMZ010000045.1 GCA_024643385.1 Flavobacteriaceae bacterium
TCAAGGACACTGCGTTTAAACTCAGGTAATTCATCTAAAAATAACACACCGTTATGCGCCAATGATATTTCTCCCGGTTGCGGGAATTGCCCTCCACCTACAAGCGCGACATCGCTTATGGTATGATGTGGCCCACGAAACGGGCGGGAGGTCATGATCCCTCCTTTCTCCAGCGTTCGACCCGCCACGCTATGGATCTTTGTGGTCTCTAATGCTTCGGATAGGGTTAAGGGTGGTAATATACTGGGAAGTCGTTTGGCCAACATCGTCTTTCCACTCCCCGGAGGTCCAATGAGAATAATATTATGCCCTCCGGCCGCAGCGATCTCCATACAGCGCTTCACGCTTTCCTGCCCTTTTACCTCGGCAAAATCAAATTCAGGATTTTCTAGATTATCATAAAATTCTGCTCGGATATCAATTTTTAAGGGCGTTAAAGGTTTCCCTTCATTAAAAAAATCAATGACCTCAGAAATATTCCGCACGCCATACACATCCAAACCTTCCACAATGGCTGCTTCTTTGGCATTTTGTTCAGGAAGGATGAACCCCTTAAAATTCTTTTGAAGCGCATTGATGGCTATGGGTAAAGCTCCACGAATGGGTTGTAAGGTACCATCTAAGGACAATTCTCCCATAATCATAAAATCACTCAAAGGAAACTCTTCCAAAATTTGACCGCTAGCTACCAGTATACCCATTGCCAAAGTAAGGTCGTAGGCAGAACCTTCCTTTCTAAGGTCGGCCGGTGCCATGTTCAAGGTGATCTTCTTCCCCGGGATTTTGTACCCATTATTCAGTAATGCAGCGGCAATTCGATAGTTACTTTCTTTGATGGCATTATCGGGAAGCCCGACTAAATGATATCCCACACCCATATCACAATTTACTTCTACCGTAATGGTGGTGGCTTCCACACCAAACACAGCACTCCCATACACTTTTGTTAGCATATTCCATTTATAATTAAAATGAGGGGGAGTTATAGATTAAAAATAATGAAAATTATTGAATGGCAACCGGGTAAACTGCGTTACTCACCTTTTAATTCATTTTTTTTATTAATTCTTGAGTAGAACTATTGGATACATTTGAAATATCGTTAGACTCGATCGCCGAAAGAGTTCCTTTGGCTAACTTCTTTCCTAATTCTACGCCCCACTGGTCATAGCTGTAGATATTCCAAATTACTCCTTGTACAAAAAGTTTATGTTCATACATTGCGATAAGACTGCCTAAGGAATAAGGGGTTAACTTTTTAATAAGTAGCGTATTGGTTGGTTTATTGCCCTCAAATACCTTAAAATTATTATCAACGGAAGTGCTGTACGTTCCTTGAAGTAAAGCTTCTGTTTGGGCAACACAATTGGCCAACAATTTATTTTGATGATCTAAATTTCCGTAAAGCGATTCCCGAAAAGCAATAAAATCGGTAGGAATTAATTTCGTCCCTTGATGAATCAGCTGGAAAAACGCATGTTGTGCATTGGTGCCTGTACTTCCCCAAACAATTGTTCCGGTTTGATAGTGAACGGTATGGCCGTTGCGATCCACACTTTTCCCATTACTCTCCATGATCCCTTGTTGCAAATAGGCAACCAATTTGTTTAGGTATTGGCTATAAGGAACGATACATTCGCTCTCTGCTCCATAAAAATTATTGTACCAGATAGAGAGTAAGGCAAGGATTACCGGAATGTTTTGGGAAAATTCACTTTTCCTAAAATGAATATCCATCGCATGGGCTCCCTCTAAAAGCTGCTCAAAATGATCATAACCTACAGAGAGTGAAATAGATAATCCTACGGCACTCCATAAAGAAAATCGTCCTCCTACCCAGTCCCACATGGGAAATATATTTTCCGGAGCCATTCCGAAATCGGTAACAGCTTGCAAATTGGTAGAAACCGCCACAAAATGTTGAGCGACATCCTTTTCGGAGGCGTTCTTCAAAAACCATTCTCGTATGGTTTGAGCATTGGTAAGTGTTTCTTGTGTGGTAAAGGTCTTCGAAACGATCACAAAAAGAGTGGTTTCACGATCCAGTCCCTTCAAGGATTCCATCACATGATCTCCATCCACATTACTTACAAATCGAACCTCTAAGTGATTTCTGTAATAGGCCAAGGCTTCGCACACCATATCCGGTCCCAGGTCACTACCACCGATACCCACATTTACCACATGAGTGATGGCTTTACCTGTATATCCCTTCCATGTCCCATGGATCACATCGGATGAAAATGATTTCATTTTCTCCAGTGTTGCTTTTACTTCCGAAGGTAATTGGTCAAAATTTCTCAAGGACGTATGACCCACTGCTCTTCCCTCGGTTTCATTGATAATCTCTCCTTGGAATTGGGCTTCTATGGCCTTTTTAAGGTGCACCTCATTGGCCAGATCGACCAATAATGGGAGTGTTTCCTTTGATATACGGTTTTTGGAATAATCTAAATAAAAGTCATCCCAAGTCAATCCCATTTCTTTACCACGTTCCAAGTCTTGCGCAAATAACTCCTGCATTTTGACATTCTTAACGACTTCAAAATGATCGGACAGATTTTTCCAGGCTTTAGTTTGAGTTGGATCTGTTTTGGGAAAGCTCATAGTTATTTTTTGACTTTTAAACGGTGCTCTCTGTAATGCTCAATAAGCCCGTCGATGGGTCTTTGAATGATCTTCCCTAATTGCAAATGATAGGGTTTCATGGCATTTCTGATCATTTCTTCTGAATAATGAGCTATAGAACCAATAAAGTGAATGGGTACGGTTTGCGCTTCTTTATAACACAAAACTCGATATTCTATAAAGCGTCTCATTCCTTCACTGATCAAGTGCCAGAAATATCCATTTTCCTCCTCTGCTGTAAAAATAAATTCAGCGAAAGATGCCAAATAAGTATTTGGATTAGGTCTTTGATAGACATTTAACTTAATTTCATCCGGGTCCAGGTTAAAACGTTTTTCAAATTCCCGCATCAACTTTTCGGGCATTTTTCCATAGTAATAATCCCGGATCAAGCGTTTGCCAAAATAGTTTCCACTGGCCTCATCCATCAGGACATAACCCAAAGAAGGTACGTGTGCATGAATTCGCTCTCCGTCGTAATAGCAACTATTGGATCCTGTCCCCAGAATACAAACAATTCCCGGCTCTGTAGTAGCTGCATAAACAGCCGCTAATAAATCTTCATTTACGTCTACCGCTGCCTTTGGGAATATGTCCTGTAATACTTTGGTAAGCGTAAGCATCGGTGTTTTCGTCCCGGCGCCCGCACCATAGAAGTCTACGGTTTCGACAGCATCAAAAATACCCGACAGATCTTTGTTCTCACGAATGCGCTCATACAGCTCTTCCTGAGCAATCACAGCAGGGTTTAGTCCTCTGGTTCGTGTTCTTAACAACACCTCACCATCATGGCCTAGCAAGATCCAATCACACTTGGTAGAACCACCGTCAGCAATTAAGGTCATAGGCGATTATATACTTGCCACGTAGGCGGCTAGATCAATTAATTTTGAGGAGTAGCCATATTCATTATCATACCAAGCTACCAATTTGAAGAAATTATCATTCAGAGCAATTCCGGCATCTGCGTCAAAACTACAGGTGTGAGGATCACTTACAAAATCCTGAGAAACCACTAAGTCTTCAGTGTATGCGATAATTCCTTTATAGGCGCCTTCGGACGCATCCTTAAACAGTTTCTTCACTTCCTCATAACTGGCTGCCTTTTCTGTGCGGACAGTTAGATCCACTACAGAAACGTCGGCGGTAGGAACTCTGAAAGACATTCCGGTTAATTTACCCTTTAAAGCAGGTATCACCTTGGTAACAGCCACAGCTGCTCCAGTGGATGCAGGAATGATATTCATCAGGGCACTTCTACCTCCTCTGAAATCCTTTCGAGATGGTCCATCTACCGTCAACTGTGTTGCCGTTGTGGCATGAACGGTAGTCATCAGACCTTCCACGATTCCTAAATTATCATCAATAACTTTCGCCAGCGGTGCCAAACAGTTAGTAGTACAGGATGCATTAGAAACTACATAATCGGTGGACTTAACATCCAGATGGTTTACCCCCATCACAAACATGGGTGCATCCTTCGATGGCGCAGAAATAACGACTTTGCGTGCTCCTGCTTTTAAATGAGTACTTGCCGATTCTATCGTAGTAAAGATACCTGTACAGTCGATCACGATCTCTGCTCCTACGGCATCCCACTTTAGATCTTCGGGGTTTCTCTCGGCCGTCACACGAATTGTTTTTCCGTCCACCACCAAATGACCATCTTTTACTTCTACAGTCCCTTTATATTTTCCGTGTACCGAATCGTATTTTAATAAGTAGGCCAAATGATCTACATCTAGTAAGTCATTAATGGCTACAACTTCAACATCACTTTTTTGTGCGGCTATTCTGAAAGCTATTCTACCAATTCGTCCAAAGCCGTTAATTCCAATTTTTGTCATAATTATTAGGGTTTAAACAGACGTTATATCTGCTACTCTTATTAAATCTATATCTATTTTATTGTCGCCTTTGATCGCTTCCGAAAAGGCTACATGCACTATTTTATTATTTGAAATTCCGATCATGATATCGCGTTTACCTTCGAGCAATGCATCGATGGCACCCACACCTAATCTACTGGCCAAAACACGATCAAAGCAACTGGGGCTTCCCCCTCTTTGAATATGACCTAACACCGTAACTTTTACTTCGTATTCATTCATGTTCTCACGCACGTATTCAGCCAATTCAAAAATGTTCTTTCCACTTTGATCCCCTTCAGCCACCACAACGATACTGGACGTTTTTCCGGACGATTTACTGCGTTTTAACGAAGCGATCAGACGTTCCTTCCCTAAATTCTCTTCGGGAATTAAGATCTCCTCCGCCCCTGCTCCGATACCCGCATTAAGTGCAATATCCCCGGCATCTCTTCCCATTACTTCCACTAAGAACAATCGATTGTGTGAATTGGCCGTATCCCGAATTTTATCGATCGCCTCAACCACCGTATTTAAAGCCGTATCATAACCTATGGTATAATCGGTTCCATTGATATCGTTGTCAATGGTTCCCGGAATTCCCACTATGGGAAAGTCAAATTCATCATTAAAGACGTTTGCTCCCGTAAAGGTTCCGTCTCCTCCAATAACTACCAATGCATCAATTTCGGCATCGATCAAGTTCCGATACGCCACTTTGCGTCCCTCTTTCGTGCGAAAGTCTTTAGAACGGGCCGACTTTAATAAGGTTCCTCCCCTATTGATGATATTTTTTACGGAACGAGGACCCATTTCTTTGAAATCGCCTTCAATTAATCCTTGTAGTCCTCGAAATATACCAACGCATTCCAGATCATGAAAGGAACAAGCACGAACCACTGCACGAATGGCAGCATTCATTCCGGGGGCATCTCCCCCGCTGGTTAAAACAGCAACTCTTTTGATTTTTGCACTCATTTAAGGGTAAAATTATAGTTTAAATTTTACATAACAAACAGTAAAACAATCGATAACGTTTTCGATTTTGAAAATTCTCAATTTTGATCATAAATAATAGGTGATATTTCAGAATATGGTGAATTCCCTGATGTAAAAACACAGAAATTGTCTAAAAACTAAATAATTCTGTAATTTCCTGTTAGCACTCAATCCACAACCTTTCAAAATTTTGGGTCAATTCAATTGATGCTCCTTCTACGCTACCCGAATTTCTTTATTTTGAACCACAATCGTTATTGGATCACCATCTTCCAAAGAAAACGTATTTCCGGAGGCTTTAAATTGAACTTTTAAGATACTTCCTCTAAAATTAATCTTAAAGCCATAGCTTTCCCATTGAGAAGGTATCTTTGGTTCAAAATGTAGTTGGTTATTTCTTACTCTCATCCCTGCAAATCCTTCTACGATGCTCATCCAAGTGCCTGCCATACTAGTAATATGACACCCCTCTTCTACTTCTTTGTTGTAATCGTCAAGATCTAGACGGGAAGTTCTCAGATAAAAAGCATAAGCCTGTTCCATCCGATCCAATTTAGCGGCCTGAATACTATGTACACAAGGAGATAAAGAAGATTCGTGAACCGTAAATGGCTCATAGAAGTCGAAATGTTTTTCCAATTGTTCGATAGAAAAATCATTCTCAAAAAAGTAAAACCCTTGCAAGGTATCGGCCTGTTTGATGTAAGGAGAGCGCAAAATTCTATCCCACGACCAATTTTGATTGATGGGGCGCTGGGAACGAGACAACTCTGAAACGGGAATTAATTCTTTGTCTAAAAATCCATCCTGTTGCAGGTATACACCATATTCTTCTGAATAAGGAAAATACATGTTAGCACCAATGGTTTTCCACAGCTCTGTCTCTGAGGAAGAGATATTTGTTTTAGACTGAATTCGATTGTAATCCGATGCAAAATCCTCCTGTACTCTCTTTACCATAGATGCCGTATATTCCAAACACCATTTTGCAAAGTAATTAGTGTACCAATTATTATTTACATTGTTTTCATATTCATTGGGTCCGGTAACCCCTAAAATAACATATTGCTGTTTTGCCTTACTGAAAGTGGCTCTTTGGGCCCAGAAACGAGCAATTCCAATAAGGACTTCCAATCCTTTTTCCGGAATATAAGTAATATCACCGGTGTAACGTTCGTAATTATAGATCGCAAAAGCAATCGCCCCGTTTCGGTGTATTTCTTCAAAGGTGATTTCCCATTCATTATGACATTCCTCTCCATTCATGGTCACCATGGGATATAAAGCAGCACCATTGGTAAAACCCAATTTTTGAGCATTCTCTATTGCCTTTTGAAGGTGATTGTAACGATACGTCAAAAGATTTCGGGCGACCTCCTGGTCCTTTGTTGCCATATAGAAAGGAATACAATAAGCTTCCGTATCCCAATAAGTACTTCCCCCGTATTTTTCACCGGTAAATCCTTTGGGTCCTATATTCAATCTGGCGTCTTTTCCTGAATAGGTTTGATTTAGCTGAAAAATATTAAAACGAATTCCTTGTTGCGCTTTTACGTCTCCTTTAATAGAAATATCCGCCATTTCCCAAACTGAAGCCCAAGCAGCTGCCTGTTGCTCCTTGAGTTGCTCGAAACCCAAAGAAACACCTTGCTGAAGGACATTCTTCGCAGCTTGCACCAAATCATCCGGCTGATGATTCAGTGATACCGTATAACCTGCAAATTTATGGAGTGATGCGGTTTGTCCCATTTGTACAGTAACAGGATAGCTTAAGGTGATCGAAAGATCTTTTTTATCCACTCGGTAAGGAGGAAATTGTTCTTTCCCGTTCACCCACACTTTTGATTGCATAAAAGTACAGACGTCAAAATTTGTCTTCATGGTTCGGGATCGAAGAAAAGCCTGATGGTTTTCTTCGGAAACACTTAATGTATCCCAAAACTTATCATCCCAGTTCGAATCCTCATTGGTAATTCCTCCATCCAAATAGGGTTTAAAGACGATATCAGCCGTTGAATTTAGTGCCGTTATTTGATAATTGATGATCCCCAATTCATCCAGATCCATATGAAGTATTCGCGTACTTACCACAGCGATCTCGGTGCCATTGGCTAAGGAAGCCTCAAAAGATCGCCGGTACCAACCTTCTTTCATGTTCAGCTCTCTTCTAAAGTTCTTTACCGATGTACACGTATTTAAATCCAAAAGTTCTCCGTTGATGGTCACATCAATACCTATCCAATTGGGAGCGTTGATCACCTTTGCAAAATATTCCGGGTAGCCGTTCTTCCACCAGCCCACTCTTGTTTTATCGGGGTAATAAACCCCTCCGATATAACTTCCCTGAAAGGTCTCTCCTGTGTAGGTCTCCTCAAAATTGGCTCGTTGCCCCATGGAACCATTTCCAATACTAAAAAGGCTTTCTGAAGATTTGACCATTTCTTTGTCGAAACCTTCTTCTATTATGCTCCACTCGTTGGGTTGAATATAGTCCTGATTCATGATTCTGAAATTAGTTGGTATAAAAACTTGTTAGACATATGTGTGAAATCTTTAAATACGTAATGCGCTTCCGTCAAAATCGTTGCATCTCCTATCCCTATGCTCGTCATTCCTGCTTTATTTGCTGCCTGAATTCCCGCCAAAGAATCTTCAAAAACAACACATTTGGTGGGTGGCAGGTGTAATCCTTCCGCTGCGTGAAGAAATACTTCGGGATCCGGTTTCGCCATAGTGACATTGGTGCCATCAACAATGGATTGAAATTCATTTAGCAAATTCACTTTGGTTAAAATTGACCGTGCATTCTTACTGGCCGATCCCAAAGCCATGGGTTGATTATTTTCCTTTAAAAAGTTTAGTATTCGTGGCACATCCGGCAGTATTTCATCTTGCGTCATCTTGTTCACAAAAGACAGATAGTCTTCATTCTTTCTATTCAACAATAGTTGAAATTGCTCTTCTGAAAGTTCTTTGTCACCCCATTCCAATATTTTTTCCAAAGATCGAATACGACTTACCCCTTTTAAATGTTCATTGTCTGCTTCAGTAAAAGATATCCCTATGCTCTCTGCCAGCTTCTTCCACGCAAAATAGTGATATTTTGCGGTATCTACAATAACCCCGTCCAGGTCAAAAATAAAACCCTTTTTATTCATTGAAAAATTGTTAAATAAAAAAAAGGAGGAGTTTTGCAGTAGTGCAAATCTTGCCTTTTCAAAACTTTTTTAAGTGGAAGTAAAAAATCAAAGTTTTGTGACTGTAGCAAATATACTTTTTTTTATTAAAAAATTAATTCTCGGTCGATTCCCTTTCAATAAGTTCAGTTTCAATAGTAAATGTATCATAAGGGGGATCTAAGAGTTCGTTCTCAACTCTGTCAATGAGTAAATCTGCCGCTTTTTGACCCAATTGCTCACCGTGCTGACTCACGGTTGTCAAACTGGGAGTCGTAAATCGCGAAAGAACACCATCTGTGAAACCGATCACCTTCACTTCCTTGGGAACTTCACGCCCAATATTCCTTAAGGCTCTCAAAACTATAGCCGCATAAGTTTCATTCACGGCAAAAACACCGTCCAGATCTTTTTGTTTTTTCAAAAAGGATTCAATGATTTGATACAGACCCTGAAAAGAAGCTTCTTCGTTCAATTCATCCTCGATCCTAAGAATATTATCCTCGCTAAAATGAATTCCTTCCTCCTCCAGCGCCAGTTTATACCCTGCCGTTCGCAGTCTTCCAACATTTACGTGATCCGGTGTAGTGATGATCCCTATTTGTTTACAACCTTTTTGCAGAAGTGCCTTTACTGCCTTTTTAGCTCCCTCTGTATCGTCTACAATAACCTTGTCGCAGGCAATTTCATTGATCGTTCTGTCAAACATCACAATGGGCATTCCTTGATCGATTGTTTCCGACAAATGATGGTAATCCTTCTTTAATTGCGTCTCCTTTGAAACCGAAAGGATAAAACCGTCAATGCTGCCGTTGGCCAACTTATCCATATTAGTGACCTCCTTTTCAAAAGATTCATTAGAAAGACCTACGATCACCGTATAACCCCTGGCATTCGCAACACTTTCAATACCTTTAATAACTGTAGTAAAGAAATGATGTACAATTTCCGGAACGATAACTCCGATCGTTTTTGTCTTTTGGTTTTTTAAACTAAGGGCTATGTTGTTTGGTCGATAGTTATAAAGCTTGGCAAAAGCCTGTACTTTCTGTTTTGTTTCCTCTCCAATCTCGGGACTATCTTTCAACGATTTTGAAACCGTTGAAATAGAAACGTCCAGCTCTCTTGCTATTTTTTTTAAGGTCAATTTTTGCATAATATGATTCTTAGGCCTTTGTCTAAATCTACTAATATTTCGGCAATTTATTAAAGGTCGATAAAAGGAAAGGTTAAAACTTTCTCAAAAACAAGATTATCATTGCCTCTTTAAAACTTATCAACACTATATCGTTTTCGTAAAATATACGGAGCTCACACATTCATATTGCTTTATTTTTCGCGTTATATTCGTTTTCGGAAGTAAAAAATCAAATGGTGTGTCTTAGGACACATTTTTATCTGTGTGATTTTTTTGAATATTTAAGTATCAAATAGGCCCTTTTTCAGGGTCTATTTTTTTTGATTTTTACATTTCAAAATACCTGTTTGCACATATGAAAAGACGAGAATTGAGATTTATCTTTGAGGAGATTTAGTGAATAAGGTATTGGCGATATTTTTTTGTGGGGATAAAAAATGGAGCCCAATGCTAAATTTAAAATTGCTAAGTTAGGTTTGTTATTAACGCCGCTAAAAAGCGGCGCTTGTAATTTATGGCCTGCGCAAAAAAATGTGCACCAATTTGTTATTTGGTGAAGTTTGATAAACCGCTTTGCAACCACTCCATATATTCATCCACATTGGGCGTATAACCTACCGGTTTATTTAAAAGATTCAAATTTGAATCCACCAGAATATAATAGGGTTGCGAATTATTCTTGAAATTTACCGTTTGAAAAGTAGCCCATTTATCACCCACCGTCTTGATCTGCTTCACGCCTCCTGTAGGTTTTAAATAATTGAATTTTTGATCCTCAGGCAATTCCTTTCTATCATCTACATAGAGCGAAATAAGAATATATTCTGTATTCAGTATAGCGAAGATCTCGGGTTCACTCCAAACTTGCTCCTCCATCTTTCGGCAGTTTACACATGCCCACCCCGTGAAATCGATCATGATCGGTTTGCCTGAAGCTTTTGCTGCCTGAAGTCCTTCATCAAAATCCTTATAGGCCTCCAATCCCAGAGGAGCACTGGTTCCTTTATCATATAAACTATAGAACAACGGTGGAGGGAAACCACTTAACATCTTTAAATTGGCATAATTAGAATTGGTGAGACCGGGAAGTAAGTACAATAAAAAAGCAACACTTAAAATACCCACAAACAAATTTCCTTTCGGGATGCGCTTTTTCTTTGGTCCGTCATGAGGAAAACGGATAATTCCGAAGAGATACAACGACAAGCCCAAAGAACAAAGTATCCATATACCAATAAAGATCTCTCTTTTCAATAACCCCCAATGTTCTACCAGATCGGCGTTGGAAAGGAATTTAAAGGCCAAGGCCAATTCCACAAATCCCAGGACTACTTTTACCGTATTCAACCAACCACCACTTTTTGGCAACGAATTAAGCCAATTCGGAAATAAGGCAAACAAGGCAAATGGCAAGGCCAATGCCAGGCCAAAACCTCCCATACCCACGGTGAGCTGGGTGGCTCCTCCATCACTGCTTAAGGATCCACCCAACAAAGATCCTAAAATGGGACCCGTACATGAGAAGGACACGATCGCAAGTGTCAATGCCATAAAAAAGATGCCTATGAATCCTCCAATGCTGGTGGCCTTACTATCCATTTTAGCACTCCATGATTGCGGTAATGTGATCTCATAATAGCCGAAGAAAGAAAAGGCAAAAACCATAAAAATAACAAAGAACACAACGTTCAAAGTCACATTGGTGGAAATGCTATTGAGTATTTCAGGGTCCAACGAATCCAACAAGTGAAAGGGTAAACTTAGCAATACGTAGATCAGGAAGATAAAAGATCCGTAAAGGATCGCATTGAACATCCCATTCTTTTTATTCTTAGCGCTTTTTGTAAAATAAGAAACCGTTAAAGGGATCATCGGAAATACACAAGGTGTCAATAAAGCAATGAGTCCGCCAAGGAATCCTAATAAAAATATAGTAAACAGTCCTTTTTCTTGCTCTTCTGCAGAAGGTTCAAACTTTTCCGCTCCTTTCAATGGTAAGGTCAGTGCGGCCGACTTTTCTAGATCTGCAGCCGTAATATCCGCTGATGCCGCTTCGGCTTTTCCGGAGACGACATCTAATTCAAAACTTTTCGTGTCAGGAGGCAAACATTTTTCATCGTCACATACCGAATAATAAACTTCCGCGATTATTTTCAGTCCTTCCGGATTGATCACTTCAATTGCCTGGGTAAAGGTTACTTTTTCTTCAAAATAAATAACATTCAGTTCAAAAACAGGATCGTAAACAGGCGTTATTTCAGGCTCTTGCGTTGTTCCAATTAATCTATAAGTTGTTTCAGAATTATTGAAGGTAAATTCGGTGCGGATCGGTCCTTCATATTCATCGCCGAATTGTGTCTGACTATATAAATGCCACCCTTTGTCGATCGTGGCCGTCATCACTATAGTATATTTATTACCCGCTTCGTTATTTATAGAAACATCCCATTTCACGGGATCTAAAAATTCCTGTGCGTTCACAACTGTTAAGGAAAGAATGGCAATTAATGCAAATAAAAATTTTTTCATATCAGGCAACTGAAATCTTTAATATTTTATTGGTAGTCGGCGTAATTTTGAATCGATCGTCCATTCGAAGTCCGACAAGCCAAATAATTTGGTGCTGACTTAGCAACACCCAAACTTCTTTTTTGGCAGCCAAAGATAACTTTTCATCCTTAAAAAACTTACTTAATTTCTTTTTTCCTTTCATGCCAAAAGGTTGAAAAACATCACCTTCCTGCCACTTCCGAAGCGTTAAGGGAAATGTTATCTTCTCGCTATCCACGTAAACAGTTCTATTGTCAATATACCCCATTTTATCGGTAGGAATAAAAGACATTTTCAAGGGTTCCTCTATCTGAATTTCATTTTCAGTGATAATTCTTACTTCATTCTTTTCATTTAAAGGAATTTCAGTCAGTAAAAGCACTTCTCGATCCTTGATTAAACGATGTGTCTTCGAAAATATTTGCTTTCCGCTTTGTGCTGAAAGCAAATGATCTATATCCTCCCAGGCCGTAAAACCATAGGGCGCTAAAAGCTCATACAAGAGCGCCTCCCGATTAGGCAGATCGTTCAATTTTGAAATAGACAAGGAAATTCCAAGGGCGCCTTCTTCCATCACCAATTGCGAGACCAATTGCAAATAATCTTGCACAAGGGCCTCACTGTTTTTAAGATTTTTCTGTGTTCTTCTAAAGGCTGAAAGCCATTGGGTAGCAGTTTTCTTCCAGGGTGGAATTACATCATGACGTATTTGATTCCGCAAATAATCCTTCTGTGCATTGCTGCTATCTTCTCTCCAATGCAATTCCTTCTCTTTTGCGAAAGTAAAGATCTCCTCTCTTGAAAAAGCCAGCAAGGGTCTCACAACAAAATCATTCTGCTCCGGTATTCCAATGAAACCTCGTAAACCCGAACCTCTGGAAAAGTTAATTAAAAAGGTTTCCAGATCGTCGTCGGCGTGATGCGCCGTAACTATATAGTCGTATTGGAAATCGTCGCGAATTTCTTCAAACCACTGATAGCGCAAATCCCGAGCCGCCATTTGGGTTGAAATCTTATTCGTTTCAGCATATTTTTTTGTGTCGAAAGTTTCAGTAAAAACAGGAAGGTTCCAACGCTCCGAAAGTTCAACGACAAAAAGTTGATCGCCATCACTTTCTTTTCCACGCAGCCCAAAATTGCAGTGAGCCAGGCCTATATCTTCATTTAGTTCTTTCAGCAAATACGCTAACACCACGCTATCGAGACCTCCACTGCAAGCCACCAGTATTTTTTTTCCTTTTAAAAAGGAAAAGTATTGATCGATATGATTTCTAAATCTTTGGATCACTTTTTTAGCTAATAATTAGTTTTTTCGGGCTTTTTCAGTAGGCTAAAAGTAAGTTTTAAATTACAATTTAACGTGTTCCACATACACAAAAACGTTGTTAGAATTTTACGTCGACCTCCTATTCTCACGTCTTTTCTAAAGCCTCTCGCATCGCTTTCGCTTTGATCAAGCATTCCTCATATTCCTTTTCCGGAATAGAATTGGCCGTAATCGCTCCGCCTACCGAAAAACTCACATAGTTACTGTTTTTATTATAAAGGATACTTCGTATCACTACGTTGAAATCAAAGTCGTTCTCCGGAGTAAAATAGCCAATGGTTCCGCTGTATAGACCTCTTTTAGTATCTTCCAGATCTTCAATTATTTTCATGGCCGAGATCTTGGGCGCGCCGGTCATACTTCCCATGGGAAAGGATTCTCTTAAAATATCCACCGGAGCCACCTCTTCTTTTATTTTACAACGGATAGTGGAGATCAACTGATGTACCTGCTCAAAGGTATATACCTTGCAAAGTTCCTCCACTACCACAGAACCTTTTTCCGCTATCCTTGACAGATCGTTCCGAACCAGATCGGTGATCATAATGTTCTCACTTCGTTCTTTGGGATCAGACTCCAGGGTTTTGATCATTGCTTGATCTTCTATCGGATTCGATAATCGCTTCGCCGTTCCTTTGATAGGCTGTGAAATCAACATATTTCCGCTTTTCTTTAAATAGCGCTCCGGAGAAGCCGATAAAGCATACCATTGCTCCATTTTCAAAAACGTGGCAAAGGGAGGTTTGGAGATCGCATTCAGGTGCCAAAAGGTTTTTAAGGGATCTATTTGCGTGTCTTCGGAAAAAAACTCTTGACAAAAATTAGCCTCATAAATGTTTCCCTTCTCAATATGTTGCAGCATGGTATTCACTTTCTCAAAATAGGAATCCTTACTTGTCCTTAAATGGATCTTGACGGATGTTTGTGCAGGCTCTTTTCCATTTGAATCGGGACTTTCTAAAATAAGCGCCCAGTCCTGTTCTATTTCATCTGCCACCATATTCAAATAATGAAACTCGAGGGTATCCTTACATAATAAAATTATTTTTTTGGGCTGAAAGAAGTAGAGATCAGGAAAACCCAGTCCGTCAAAATTATCGGACGATAATTGTTCCACGTCGTTCTTTAGGTCATAGGACAAATAACCAAACAACCAATCCTTAGTAATAGACTGGTATTCCTTCAATGCGTCGAATGCCTTGTTGGTATCCGTTTTGATGGAGGTAAGCGCATCAACCGCTAAGAGCGCTTGAAAACTACCGTAACGCTCGTGATACGCATTGGAATCCAACCAGATGCATTGCGTGTGCGCACTGCCCCACAGCAGTAACTTACGTTTGAGTTCCGTATCGATCGGGTAGCTTTTTTTTACTTGAGTACGCAATTATTTAGTTATTTATGCGATAAAAATGTATTATTGGCTTTCAAAAATAACAAAGTAAACGCGTATGTCTTCCTTTCTTTCAGAAGCATTTATAAAAATAAAATTTTGTGTTGTTGTTGGGTGCCTCCTAATGGGTACGGCACATATGAAAGCACAATCTGAAGATCCTTACACGTTGCTTTGGGAGGTGACACATAAAGATTCCGAACATAAATCCTATTTATTTGGAAGTATTCACATTAGAGATCAAAAGGTTTTTAATTTTCCCGACCAATTGGTGCCTGCTCTCAAAAAGGCAGATGTATTTGCGTTGGAGGTCCACCCCGATTCCATATTTGCGGATGGTTTCGAATTCATTGAAAAAAGAAATCTGAAACCGGATATCCTTCAATTACTTGATACTAAACAGATCGATCAATTGAATGAAAAACTCGTCGCAATTGGAGGAAAACCATTAGATAGTTTAAAATCCTTCAATTTCGACATGGTGGAGGCCTTATATTTAAAAAGACTGGAAAAGCCTTCGGATAAAAAAACCTTTATGGACGCCTACCTCTACGCTATTGCCTCCAGCTATAAGAAACCTATATTCGGCTTGGAATCGGTGCAGGACCAATGGAAATACTATGACGATGATTATGCAATAGAAGATTCTCTTATCTTAAAAAAGGATCTGATAGAATTCATTGAGACTAGCGAACAAGAATACTTACAAAATTATCATGATCTTACTACGCTATACCAAAGCGGAAATAGTCATAAGATCTTTGTTAGCAATTTGCTGCTGAGCGACGATATTGAATCCTTGAATGAGCGCAATTATGTGATGGTGAAAACCATGGAGAACCTTATGGGCGCACAAACGGTATTCGCGGTGGTAGGTGCTGCTCATTTGGGTGGTCCTGAGGGTATCGTAAATATCTTGCAATCGAAGGGATATAAGGTGACCCCGGTAGAAGTTTCCTTCAATGATACCGAATCATACGATGACCTGAGTTCGTTTGGGAACTGGCTCACAGATAGAGATAGCGTGCGTGGATATGAAGTGAAAGTACCAACACTTGCGTCGGAATCGCAAGTCAATAGCAACTTCGTCATCAAAACTAGTTTCGATATGTCTTCCGGTGGAATTATGATGTTTGGTGTGGTAGAGAATCCACAGCAAGAGGATCCTGCAAAGGCATTTGTGGAAAATATGTCAAAACAAAATCCTGATGCCATCAAATCACTAAATATTGAAGAAATGGAGGGTCATCGGGTGGTCAGGGCCATCTTGTTTGTTGACAAAAATCCCTACCGCATAGAGGCACATGAATTAAATAACAACTTGTATGTTTTGGGATACAGTCATTCAGAAAATCTCTTAAATAGTGACGCTGCGGACTATTTCTTTTCTTCCGTGGAATTCTTTCCTCCCGTGATTCCGGAAAATGCCAAAGTCCTCTACGAGGATCTAAAAGGTGGCTTCAGCACTTATTTTCCCAAAACCTATAAGGATATTTCTCAGGAAACAGCCAATCCGTATGATGAAGGTGGTGATCCATTTTTTATATACGCAAAGAACGCCTTTCACAAACCCAGCGAAACCAATTATCTGCTTCGCTATAATGATTTCCCGAGCGGGTATTATCTGGAAGATGAAAAAGCTGCCATAGAAGGATATATAGAGACTTTGCTCGAAAGAGGATTTATCGTGAACGATCGAAGCGTAAAAACAAGGAATGGAGTTACCTATAACGAGCTTTTAGTCACCTTTCAAGAGAATTTTGAAGGTAAGATGGAGATCTATTTTCGCGGAAACCGTATGTATTTACTATTTGCATTAAAGGATACACAAAAAGGAGGTCCCTTACCGGCGGAGGATCCATTTTTCAACCAATTCCAATACCAGCCATTGTTGGAGGAAATTTTCGTGACGGTAAAAGATTCTGTACATCAAATTAATTTCAGAATTCCGGAGGGATATAAAGTAAATCCCATTGAAGATGCTGCGGATTCGGAAATCGAAAAGAGCAGGCTTTATTTTGGCCGAAATGACGCTACCGGTGGAGCCTATGTTTTAAATACAGCCCGATTTAAAAAATACGCCACCTTGAAAAGTCTGGAAAGTTATTGCGATTCAATTATAGCCCTTTCTTACAAAGACGCGAACGATACTATTGTATCGAAAAAGATACACCAGATCCATAAAGTTCCTTTTCATACTTATTCGCTCAAAAATGAACGAACCAACATTGAAAAGATCATATCTGTTGGAATCGCTCATGAGTATATTGTAGTTTTACAGGCCTATGTGGGAAAAGAAGAAACCAACTTCAAGCATTACAACCTGTTTTTCAACGGGGTGGAGTTTCCCGACGCACCAAAATTTGATGTATTTGCGTCAAAGACCGCACAATTGCTGAAAGACCTAAAGAACAAAGACGAAATCATCTTTACCCAAGCCAAAGAGGCGTTGAACTACTACCTCTTTGACGAGAACGATGCGGACAAGATGCTTGATGCGTTAAATCATACCTATTTGGATGAAGACGAAGAAAATTCGATCAAGGAATATCTCATCTCGGGACTTCATTCCCTGCCCCTTACTAGGAAACAATTTGAACGATTTAAAGCGTATTTTTTAGACGCAAAAACCCATGACACTTATAAAGTAGCTTTTTTAGCGTATTATTCGTGGAAAGATGGTCATGGCGATTCCTTTTTTCCTTTACTGAAAACTTTGCCCCTTAAGGCTCCGGAGTTGTATTTGGATGAAGTATTATCCACCTTGGAACTGGATCAATTGGATCGCCCTGAAATAGTTTCAGAACTATATTCTCTATTACCACGCCCGGATCTCAGGAAGGCTATTTTGACTCGATTTAGCCAAAAGACATTTGCGGATTCTACCTTTACACAGCGTTTGAGACCGCATTACGACGAATTGATTTTCTATTTCAGTGAAGATCTCCAAGTTTATAAAGAACTTTTGAAACCGGAGGACAAGTTTGATGATCGCTATTTCCTTCTTTTTCAGTATCTGAATTTATTCGAAAACTTCACAAAAGAAGAAATGTTATCATTTCAATTACAATTAAATAGAATATTTGAGTTAAATGATACATCGAACTGGTTACGGGTTCGATTATTGTTACTTTATTTACAAAAGGGTATCCCATTGCCTGACCGTATATTGAATGAACAATTGCTGGATAAATATTCTCGTTTCGAAGTAATGGAAGCTTTGATCGAGGCCGGTCAAACAGACCGTATTCCGCCACAGTATTTTCAGGAAGAAGATTTTACAGAGCTATCTGCGTATTACTATACCTTGGAAGCATTGGGTATCCCGGATCGATTAGAGATAGCCGGAAGGTTTCATCACAACGACAAGGATTATTTAGCTTATAAGGCCACTTTAGGAGATGAATACTATTATTTATTCACTGAATCCCAACGAGCTGACCGGGAGGATTTTAAGCTGAATAGCACTTATTTTGACTATGATGGACAAACAGACGATTGGGAAGAGCGTGGCAAGGAATTGATCGACAACAACGAACCCTATTAAAGAATCGCTTCAAATTCGGCCAATTTAGTTTCCAGAGCGGTGTTCAATGTCTGATCAATGATCACACCATCCTTAAAGTTTGTGGCAAAAGAAGGTAATTGAAAGGTATGGATCTCCGCAGCGCCAAATCGCGGTAACACCCCGGCCGTATATTCATTGGCTGATAGTGCGCCTCTTCTTCCGTCGGAGGTACTCATCAAAAAAACTTTCTTATCGGTGAGGAATTTATATTCCAAACGGGAAAGCCAGTCCATGACATTTTTAAAGAAAGCTGAAACGGTTCCGTTGTGCTCATTCACCGAAAGTAGCAGTCCGTCCGCCTCTTTGATCTCAGACAGCAACTCTTTGAGAATTTCGGGATATCCTTCCTCTCTTTCAATATCTTCCCCAAACATCGGCAAGGGATAATCGGTGAGTCGGATCACTGTGGATTCTGTTCTTACTAATTTTTGAACAGCACAAACCACTAAGGCGTGGTTCATGGAAGTACTCGAATTACTTCCGGCAAAAGCGATGATCTTTTTCATAAGCCTAAATATATTAAAAAAGCCATCCCTAAAGATGGCTTAAAAATTTATCTGCCATTTATATTAGATATGCAAGGGACGATTTTCAGTCGCCGCCAAGGCCGCTTCCTTCACAGCTTCTGCATACGTAGGATGCGCATGGCTCATACGTGCCAGATCCTCAGCACTGGCTCTGAATTCCATGGCGGTGACTGCTTCAGCGATCAAGTCGGCTACGCGTGCCCCTACCATATGCACCCCTAAGATCTCATCGGTCCCGGTATCGCTCAGGATCTTCACAAATCCGTCGGTATCCCCACTGGCACGACTTCTTCCCAAAGCACGCATCGGAAATTGTCCGGTCTTATAGGAAACACCTGCCTCTTTTAATTGTTCTTCTGTTTTTCCTACCGAAGCCACTTCCGGCCAGGTATAGACTACTCCCGGGATTAGGTTATAATCGATATGCGGCTTTTGTCCGGCCAAGATCTCTGCTACCAACACTCCTTCCTCTTCCGCCTTATGCGCTAACATAGCGCCACGGATCACGTCGCCTATGGCATAGATGTTTGAAACATTGGTTTGTAAGTGGTCATTGACCGCCACTTGTCCGCGCTCATTTGCCTTCACTCCTGCTTTCTCTAACTGCAAGCCATCGGTATAAGGTCTGCGGCCGACAGAGACCAAACAATAGTCCCCTTCAAGTAAAACATCAGCACCTTTCTTATCGGTTGCCGTCACGGTCACTTTTTTTCCTTTGCGATCCACGCCGGAAACTTTATGGGAGAGGTAGAATTTTACGCCTTGCTTTTTCAATACCTTCAACAACTCCTTGCTTTGCGCTCCGTCCATAGTGGGTATGATACGATCCATATATTCTACCACTGAGACCTCAGCCCCTAAACGTCGGTAGACTTGTCCAAGTTCCAGACCGATCACTCCACCCCCGATCACGACCAGGTGTT
>JAHEMZ010000084.1 GCA_024643385.1 Flavobacteriaceae bacterium
AAAAGAAGAATGCAATATATGACTTCCACAAGGGATCTTCAATTAAAAAGGTCCAAAGTAATCCTGCGGCCAAGAAGCCATTGTAAAGGCCTTGATTGGCCATCATGGCTTTGGTTTGAGGGAACAATTCTTTAGGAAGGTGCCTAAAGATCTTTGGTCCTTTAGACATCCACGCAAAGGATTCAAACCAAAAGAAATAAAGATGAAGTAAGGCGATGAAGCCGATTAATATTTGAATTAGTATGGTCAAGTTTAAAGTACGGTTTCAATAAAATTACGACAATATTCTTTGATTTCGTTTCTCGCTTTTTCAAAAGCGGCGTGCTTCTCAATTTCAGACCCTGAAACTTTAGAAGGATCGAAAAAATTATGATGCAGTCTTATAGCGTTTGGAGCCGGAATGAAGGGGCAGTTCTCATACGCATGGTCGCAAACCGTGATGATATAATCCCAAGAGATTCCATCGTATTCACTCACGTTATTGGAAGTGTGTTGAGAGATGTCGATCCCATCTTCTTTCATGATAGAAACAGCTCCTGGATTTAGGCCGTGGGTTTCTATCCCCGCACTGAATACTTGAATTTTATCCTTTCCGAAGGTCTTTAGATAACCATGTGCCATCTGACTCCGACAGCTATTTCCTGTACATAATACCAAAACGTTTTTCATATAGTGGATTTTTTTACTTCTTCTTTCATATTCTATATTGTCATACCAAATGCCATTGCGCGCGGCAATTTTTTCTTTAAAGCCTACCCTCCGAAATCCATTAGCCTCGTGCAATTGGATGCTTGCTTTGTTTTGCGGAAAGATACGTGCCAATAGTGTCCAATATCCTAACGACTCACTAGCTTCAATA
Organism: Flavobacteriaceae bacterium; assembly: GCA_024643385.1. Classification (GTDB taxonomy): domain Bacteria; phylum Bacteroidota; class Bacteroidia; order Flavobacteriales; family Flavobacteriaceae; genus JAHEMZ01. Next base: position 860 of record JAHEMZ010000084.1, read on the forward strand.
AGTGCCTGCAGAAGTATCCTCCCGATACCTTTACCTCTATATTTTTCCCCTACGTACAAAGTGTTCTCTACAACACCACGATAAACCGGGCGAGGTGAAACCACACTCAAAGCGGCCCATGCTGCCACTTCGCCATTCCAAAGTGCTACCAATCGTCCTTCAGGGATAAACTTTTTATCCCAAACCTCAAGTGATGGAATTTCAGTTTCAAAAGTCGCGAAACCTGTAGCTAACCCTTCGTCGTAAATTTTGGCCACCGAAGGATAGTATTCCGGTTGATAAGGAACGATCTCTATCATGAACAACAGCCACTTCCGGGCGCACAACTAACTTCAGCTACCATGGTGGTTTCCGGAATACCGCAGGTTGCTTTGGCCTTACAATCGGTTTTGTGGACCGAAAGGTAAAATCGCAATTCCTTTTCAGTGGTTTCAAAGTGATCTATAAATAATTGTGCTGTATGAAATTGTTCATTACTGTACTCCAGTTTTAATTCAGCCTCCAGATCGTATGGCTTCATCTTTCCAACTTTGTTTAGGATCGCTAAGGCTTTGTAGGTTGACATATAGTCCCTCTTTCCTATTTCCGACGGACTCTCCCACAATTGTACAATGGTCTCATTCCAAGCATCGGTTCCACTGCCGCAATCCACCGAGTCGATCTTTATATGTTTCACTTCTGTAATATGATAATTGGCTCCAACCCATTTGCCCGGCTGGTAAGAAAACAACAATGATTTGTTTTTATGGTCTTCCAAAGTACTTAAGAATTCGTTTGTTTTCATAGTGTTAAAGGGTGCAGCAATTTGCTGAACTCGTATTAAAAAAGTTATTAAATAAGGATTGAATTTCTTGCAGGCGTTCGGCGTCCAAACAGTAACAGAGCCTTTTCCCTTCAAAGTTTCCCTTCAACAGGCCTGCATTCCTAATGACTTGGAGATGTTGAGAGATCGTGGGTTGGGATAGGCCTATTTCTTCTACCAGGTCACTGCAAATACAGTCTTGCTGACTCGCGATATGTTCCATAATGGCTACCCGAGCGGGATGAGAAAGCACTTTGGCGATCTCAGCAATCCGGATATGTTGTGTAGAATGTAATTCGGTTTTAGAAGCACCCATAAATATAATTTAATATTGCAATATTACGATGTTAATTTGAAATAAAAAAAGCTTTCATAATTATTTTTGAAAGCTTTCTTATTTTTTAGAACCAAGGACGTCTACCTACCTGATAGGTTTGGTAGAACTCTTCATCACTCTTGGTGAGGTAAATGATGCCTTCCACTAAGGTGATGATCCAGATGGCACCACTAAAAATTCCACAGGTTATTACTCCCAAGATCATAGTGCCAGCCAAGAGTATGATTCCTTCTTTAGTATACCCCAATATGAATTTATGTATGCCAAAACCTCCGAGGAGTATGGCCAAGATACCGGCAAGCACCTTTTTATTCTCCCCGCTTCGGGTAGTTTCATTCCAACTTTCTTTAAATTCTTTGGCGGAATCTTTTAAGTCGTCTCCGAAATTTCCTTTTTGTTCTTCAGACATGTTGTGTTGTTTTTGGTGATAAGTAAATGTAAAAAATATTTAACAGCTTATAAAACAGAATGTTGGTAATTTATTCTTCTTTTTGAAAGATCGCATCGATCGGTTCCCATAGTTCTATCTTATTGCCGTCATTATCCAGGATCCAACCGAATTTCCCATAGTCATAGGTTTCCATTTCTCCTACGATGGTAACGCCTTCCTCCCGGAGGATCTTCAAGAGTTCTTCCAAATTTTCCACGCGATAATTGAACATAAAATCCTTAGTGGATGGGGCATAATAAGGCGTATCCTTGGGGAAAGGACTCCATTGGGTGGAACAATCATTCCCCTCCTTGTCCTTCCACCAAAAAGTACAACCCCATTGATCCGTTGGAAATCCTAAATGTTTTTGATACCAGTCTTTCGTTGCTTTAGGGTCGGTGGTTTTAAAGAATAAACCTCCAATACCTGTGACTCTTTTTTCCATACCATTTACTTTTTAAAATGAGATTCATACAAACTGATCCAATCCTCCACGGACATTTTTGAGGCTAATTCTCCAATAAGTTCAAAGGGGATATCCTCCATTTTTTTAAAACGTATGCAACTCTTCCCCATGTCCAATTTGGTTCTACAATGTTTAGGATATTCCCCAACAAACCAATCCAATAGTTTCTTATCGGCATATACTCCCATATGGTACAAAGCCACGAAATTTTTCTGCGAGGCAATATTGATAAACGGGAGGGGAACTTTTGGGTCGCAATGATATCCTGCCGGATATATTGCATGGGGCACTACATAAGCGATCATTCCATAGCCCATACCTTCCTTGAACCCTTTGGGTAAGTGTGCTAAAATCACTTTTCGCAATTGCTGTACCGGTTCAATGCGATCTTCAGGTAACTGCTTGATGTAATCTTCCGGAGTAGAGGCGGTATACTGCATTTTTTCATTTTTTAAATTAAGAATTGTCGCGCTAAGTTATTTGATATAAAAATCAAGGTTCATAGCTTTCAATCGATCGGATTATACAGCTGTAAGATCTTCTCCACAATGGTTTGGGCCAATTTTTCTTTGCTTTCAACCGTCCAACCTGCAATATGTGGGGTGAGTATTACATTGTCCATCTCGATCAATTCCTTTAAGGCTTTTGGCATTTCAGTGGTAAACAGCGATTCAAATGATAGTTTTTCATATTCCAAGACATCCAGTCCGGCACCTACTATTTTTCCTGTCTTAAGTCCGTATACCAAATCTTCGGTAACTACACTTTTTCCTCTTGCGGTGTTTAAAAACCAAATGGGCTTTTTAAAATTGGCAAGAAAACGGGCATTGATCATTTTATCTGTAAGAGGCGTCCAGGGAGTGTGAAGACTCACCACATCGGCCATATCAAATATAGTTTGTAAGGAAACCTGAGTAGCATTTTGGTTTCCAACATCTTCCTTGATGTCGTAACAAAGCACGGTACAATTGAATCCTTTTAGTTTTTCTGCAAAAGCACGACCCATATTCCCGTATCCGATGATGCCTACGATTTTTCCATCCAGTTCCACCCCGCGATTTCTCTCCCGGTTCCATTGTCCCGATTTCACTTCCCTGTCAGCGCGATTCAAATGATTGAAGAGAGAAAGTAACATACCCAGACAATGTTCCCCTACGGCATTTCGGTTTCCTTCCGGCGCGGCAATCAGTACAATGCCTTTTTGAGCCGCATACACCTCATCAATGCTATCCAGTCCTGCCCCCACTCTTGCCACAAACTTAAGATTGGAAGCAGCATCCATGAATGATTTGTCAATCTTGAACCGACTTCGGATCACCACCCCATCATAGAGGTGGATAATTTTCTCAACCTCGTCTTTCGAAGCTGAATATTCCTCATGATTGGTGAACCCGGCTAGTTTTAATTGCTCCAAAAGGAGTGGATGGTTTGTATCTAGGTGGAGGATCTTCATAAAAGACTATTGAAACAAATTACGAATTTCTTCTGTGATCTTTGTGGGTTTTTGGGTTTTCGCATCGAGCAAGCACCAGAATGTCTTGGCTTCCACGATCGTTTTCCCATCTGCCGGCCGAGTGATGAGATAACGTCGTTCACTTCTTACTCCTTCCGCACTCGTCACCCAGGTTTCAATGGTTAGATCTTCTCCCAAAAAAGAAGCATTCCGATAATCAATGGAATGATGGAGCACGTACCAGACGAAGTCCTTACGAAGAGCGCTTGACGCCCTTTGACTCCAGTGTTCTTCCGCAATGGCCAGGCACCATTCCAAGTACACCAAATTGTTCACATGTCCTCTGTTATCGATGGCACTTTCAGGGACTTTGAAACTTTTTTTATGTACAATGAGGGTCAAAAACCTAAAATTAGTTTGGCAATTAAAAAGTAAATGAGAATCCCGAATACATCATTACTGGTGGTGATAAAGGGCCCGGTAGCTACGGCAGGATCTATGTCGTTCTTATTCAGGATCATTGGGATAAAAGTACCTACCAAGGCGGCAAGAATGATCACGACTACAATGGCGATCCCAATACTTAGGGACTCTAAATAAGTGGTGTTAAAAATAAAATGACTTAATAAAAGAACCACCAAAGCAATACTCAAACCATTCACTAAAGCCAATAAGGTTTCTTTGAAAAGTTGTCCTGCTATATTCTCTTTTAAGGTGTCGTTAGCTAATCCTTGTACGACAATGGCACTCGATTGTACGCCCACATTTCCGGCAGTAGCCTGAATAAGAGGGACAAATAAGAACAGATTGGGAAATTTGGTAAAAATTGTACTGAATCCCGAGA
>JAHEMZ010000046.1:0-2166 GCA_024643385.1 Flavobacteriaceae bacterium
ATATTAATCAAATTAACTAATTATGAAAAAAACTATTTTTCTGATTTTGTTGCTGTTAGGGTTTACGGCCCTTCAAGCGCAAAAGACAGAGTCTAACACTCCTAGCCTTTCTCTTACGGCGGAAGGAGTAACGGTCCAAATGAAAGTGGCGCATGCCGCAATTTCTAAGGCTGGAAAGGCTGTCCAATCTAATGGAACAAGAAATGCACAAACTACTAATGGTAAGCGTAGGACTATAGGGAATACCTCCATAAATAGGTCTGAAACCCATGTTTCTAGTGGTGTGCAGAACAATGTTAAGGTTTCGAGGGAGACCTTGCAGGAAATCGAAAGAAAGAAGGCAGAATACGCTATGCGATCTTCCTCAACAGGATCAAATCAATTGATGCCGGCCACTTATGTTGGGTCGTATCAGGTGCAAGATGGACCTTCTTGGAGTATAAATCCTCCGGTTTATACGGCTCAAGAAGCGGCAGCTTTGATCTTTGGAGGTAGCCCTTCGGATTATTATATTTCCACCGATTCTAATACCGTTGATCCCTCGACTATTACCCATACAGCACATGTGTCATCTTGGGGTGATGGTTGTTCCGTAGTGGCAGAAGATTATTCTCTTGATGTTGGAAATCCGGGGTACAATGATCCTGGAGGAAATGGGACTGCTACCTCAGCGTATGTGAATGATTGGTGTTTTTCCGGAGAAACAAATTATGTTTGGTTAGCTAATGCCGCCGGATGTCCTCCATTTACTATAGATGGGCCATATTGTAACCCATGTACAACACCTGGTACAAATTTTGCCCTAGCTTGTAATGCTGGGCCAAATAGTATCATCCAAGGAATTAATGTATCGGGCGTTCCAGGAAATGTAAACGTTAACTCTATTGATTTTGTCCAAGATTCACAAGGAACCCTTGGTGGTGGCAATGTAACAGTAAATTTATTTTGTGGAGCTGCGGGTGCTAACCCCCCGCCATATTCGGGCAATGCTGCACCATTTTATAGTGAATCATTTCCTGTATTGTTAGCAAATGACGGAACGTGTGTGAACCTAGCCTTCACTACTCCTCCTACTATTGATGGTACTTGTGATACTATGTGGGTTGAAATATTAGTTCCTACAGGACGAATTGTATACACACCATCTGTATGTGATGGTAATCCCGCTTCCGGATTAAATACCTGGATTTCTGCACCTGCGTGCGGTCTTGCATCACCTTTGCAATTTGCTAGTATTGGGTTTCCTGATAATGATGCAGGGTATAGCGCAACCTTTGTATGTAACCTTGGCGAACCTCCCGTCATTTCTTGTCCTATGGACATTACCGTGGCGAACGATCCCGGCATATGTGGTGCAAACGTAAGTTTTGCCGATGCCATCGCTTTGGATCCTGAAGATGGACAGATCCCAACCACGCAAACAGGTGGTCCTAACTCCGGTGATCTATTCCCGATAGGAGATACCGACGTGACCTTCTCTGCTACCGATAGCGATGGAAATACAAGTACTTGTACCTTCACCGTAACGGTGGAAGATACCGAAGCACCTGTAATTGCTTGTCAGGATATTGATGTAGAATTGGATGCGGCGGGTAACTATACACTTACTCCCGGAGAAGTACTTGGTAGTTCTTCCGACAACTGTGGTGTTGATACCTTATCCTTCTTAGTAACTCCTGATCCAATTGGAGACTGTGCTACAGATAACCCACAACCTTTTGGAAGTTCACCAACCTCTGTGAACTCTGTTATTGCGATTGCTGATTCCGGAATCATTGGGGTGGATTACAATATTGATAATGTAACCTTAGATATTACTCATACGTGGGATAGTGATATCAATATTAGTTTACAATCCCCATCCGGAACTATTTTGGATCTAAGTTCAGGAAATGGTGGTTCAGGAGATAATTATTCAGGAACTACATTCGAAGATGGATTTCCTAGCGTGACTACAGGTTCGGCGCCATTTGCAGGCACCTATTCACCTGAAGGTGGTAGTTTTGCCGGAACCTTTGCTGGAGAAGATGTGAACGGGAACTGGACACTTTTAGTTGTAGATACTTTCCCACCTGCTGATAATGGAGTCTTAAACGATTTCTGTATCAACTTTGTTCCACAATCTGTGTCTCAAAGTACACTTGATCTAACCTGTGCCAATATTGG
>JAHEMZ010000046.1:2266-13331 GCA_024643385.1 Flavobacteriaceae bacterium
GATGCCAGTGCCTTATTGTCGAGTGTGAACGAAGCATGTGGCTATGTGGTTACGGTTGGAAACCCTGCACCATTCATTAATGAGTGCGGTGATAACCTTGGTGCTGCTATTGATGAGAATCTACCTCCAACTGAATCAACCGCAACGATCGCTGATTCCGGAATTGTGGGTGAGGATTATACCTTAGAATCGGTAAACCTTGATATTACCCATACCTTTGATGGTGATTTGGATATAGAATTGATCAGTCCTTCAGGAACTGTTCTTATGTTATCCGACCAAAATGGTGGTGGTGGTGACAACTATACCGGAACGGTATTCCAAGATGGTGGTGCCAGTATTGTAGGTGGAACTCCTCCTTTTACAGGCGTATTCGAACCACAAGGTGGGACTTTCGCAGCTACTTATGGCGGTGAAGATATTGCCGGTGGATGGGTACTGAGAGTAACCGATAACTTTGGTGGAGACCAAGGAACCTTGGATAACTTCTGTATCAACTTCGCACCGATAGTATCTACGGAAGTTAATTTTGATTGTTCTAATTTAGGACTTAATGAAATTGAAGTAACAGTGACAGATTCTAGTGGTAACAGCGCGATGTGTACTGCGACCGTTGAAGTAATTGACGTTACTGCACCGATCTTGATCTGTCAAGATGTAACTATTGTACTTGATGAAAATGGTATGGCTGAGATCAATCCTGAAGATCTGTTGGCACAACTGCCACCGTCTTATGAAGCGATGGTAATTGGTAGTGATAACCAAACCGGAACGGCAGGAACAACTGATTTCACAGCGCCGGTAACGGATGCTGCTGCTATTTCTTTCGATTGGGTTTATACCAGTAATGATCCGGATCCAGGTTTTGATAGCTTTGGATATCTATTGAACGGAGTTTACACACAATTAACCAACCCTGCTATTGGTAACCAAAGTGGGTCGGCGAACGTAAACGTGAACCCTGGAGATGTATTTGGATTCCGTGCACAAACGGATGATAACATCTTCGGAAATACGGAAACAGTGGTCACTAACTTTGTTCCAGGATTTACGGGACAATTTGATCCTGCTAACTGGACATTAAATAATTCTAACTCTGATGGAAATGCATTCTTCGTAGAGATTCCGGGCGGTCCTGCATCTTATGATGCTTGTGGTATCACCGTATTGGCTACCGATGTTACAGATGTTACCTGTGCAGATATAGGTAATCCAATCGTGGTTACTGTATTTGCTAGTGATGCCAGTGGAAACTTAGCTTCTTGTACGGCTATTGTTACCGTAGTGGATGAAACCGGACCGGTGATTGAAAATTGTCCTGAAGATCAAACTGTTGATCCGGGACCATTGAACTTGTTCTACGAGCTTCCTGATTATTGGACTACCGGAACAACGGCTACCGATAACTGTACGGATCCTGTTACTATAACAAGTCAAGATCCACCGGCAGGAACCTTATTACCTGATGGTGTTTATACAATCACTATGCTTGCTGAAGATGAGTATGGAAACGTAGGTTCTTGTACCTTCCAACTTACCATCGAAAGTATCCTGGGTATTACAGACAATACATTGGAGAACGGTGTAATAATTTATCCTAACCCTACCAAGGGAGTGGTTAACATCACCAACACAACCAGTATCCAATTAGAAAGTGCTGCTATCTATGATATTAACGGTAGAATGGTTCAGAACATCAACCTTAGCAACATGGCGACTGAAATGACCGTGGATGTATCTAATCTCGCTTCAGGCGTGTATATGGTACAGATCCAAGGTGAAGGAGGTCAGACTGTGAAAAGATTGATCAGAGAATAATTAATAAGTTAATCATAAAAAACCCCCTCCAAACGGAGGGGGTTTTTGTTTTTATACCCTTTCGATCTATGGTAGCGATTAAAGTTTTTTACTTAAACTATACCAACCGCCGCCATTCATCACTTCAATTCCGTTAGATCTTAACACGGCAGCCGCACTTCCACTTCTCATGCCACTCGCACAACAAGCAATTACCGGTTTGTTCCATTTTTTAATTTCAGCCAGTTTTGAGTGTAGTTGTTGCAAAGGGATGTTCTTGGATCCCGGGATGGCACCCGATGCATACTCTGCCTTTGTTCGCACATCTAAAATGATGGCCCCTCGGCTTTTAAATTCTTGAATCTTTTTCGATTTATTTCCAAATAGAAAATCAACTAGTCCCATTATTTCTTTTTTTGAATTAATTGTATCCCCCCTTCAATAAGGTGGGCTATTTTTGGATTACTGGTCTGTAAGTCGTTGAGATGCTCTTGAACTTTCAACGAAAATGAAGAATCAGTTGTATACATTAATTCATAGATTTCTAAGGGCAATAACCAGTCGGATGGATGATTCATTCGTACCGCCTCAAAAATAGAAGGCAAGCGGGTAAGATCCTTATTCCCTGATCTTCTGATGTCACGTACTTTTTGGTAAAGCTCATTTAACCTTTTCTCAGCTTCGGAAGGCGCAACTTTTATAGTTTCATTGGCACTTGCTTTATGGGTAACAAGGTCAAAAGAATGATAATCCGCTGGCCCTGCGAATGCAGAAACGATCTCCTTACCCACGGCCATATCAAAATCGCCCATATCGGGAGAGAACAAAATTTCATTTCCATAACTTACCCAGCAATCGGTGAACTGGATCAACATCAGTTTGCCGTTTAGGTTTCTCATACCGGTAACGTTCATCCCTTTTACGGTGATCCCACTCTCAAATTCAAAAGCGATGGCTTTACCGTCATAGAAGTTATAAGCCTGAAGATCTCTGGGACCCATATTCTCAATAGCAATATTTATTTTTTTCAATTTCCCTAAGGGCGAACGAAAACCATTTTGATGACGTTGTACACCATGACCGATCAATTCTTTTTCGCGGTAGGCCAAGGCAGTTTCTCCTTCCGTTTCAAAGTAAACAACTTCGTTATCCTCGTTTTGGATCATTCGAGAGAATATACCGCTTACCTGTAGGCCGGTACTTAATTCTAGGGTTCCTATTTGTTTGGATTCGATCAATTTCTTTAAGCCTCTCCAGCCCCCTTTACGAACCGCCATCGTATTAGCGAATTCTTCCAACACCTCCTGTAAATAGGCAAAATCCGGAGTGACATAGAGTTGAGGTTGGGGCTGGGTGATATCAAAATCCTGATAGGCTGCTTCAATATGATAAGGGATTTTCTTCACCTCGGGCTTCATACACCATTCACTTTCTCCGATGGACGAAAGCAAACCGGCACCATAAATTTTAGGATGTTCCACAGCTCCAACCATACCGTATTCCACTGTCCACCAGTGTAAATTACGGATCAAAGCAATTTCACTCGGTTCCACATCTTTACGCTGTAGTTCCAAAACGCGCTCTTCGGCTTCAGCGATTTTATGTGCGGGAGAGCCTTCCGATTCTTTTAATATAGAGAGGGCCCGCACCGCTTCATACATTTCAGTGTCATGAGCACTGCTAATGGCTTTGGCACCAATTTCACCGAATCGTCTTAAATATTCGGCATAATCCGGACTGGCAATGATCGGAGCATGTCCCGCTCCTTCATGAATGATATCCGGAGCAGGGGTGTATTCAATGTGCTCTAATTGTCTAATATCACTGGCGATGACCAGGATCTTGTACGCCTGAAATTCCATAAAGGCATTGGGAGGGATAAACCCATCTACGGCCACGGCCGCCCAACCTATCTCTTTCAATATCCGATTCATCCCGTACATGGAAGGAATTTCATCTATAGAGATCCCGGTTCGTTGCAAGCCATCCACATAGCTTTCGTGCGCGACACGACTCAAGTAATCCACATTCTTCCGCATCACATACCTCCATACCGCTTGGTTAATCGGAGTGTATTCTTCGTAATTCTGTGGTTTAATGTATTGCTTTAAGTGAGGTGGTAACCGCTCAATCAGTTCATTACTTTCAATTGCTCTTTCCATGATCCGTCAAAAATAACAACTTATTACCATTTTTATTTAGATACATATAAGAATTCTGAGTCGGGCGTAACTTTCAGATGAGGATGAAGTTTTCGCCTATCTTTTTCATAAATTGCAGTAACTATGAAGATCTACTCTCGAAAAGCTGAAATTATTTTTCAAGCCTCACAACTTTTTAAGGAGAAGGGCTACAGCGCCGTAACCATGCGTGATATTGCGCAGGAAATGGGCATAAAAGCGGCCAGTCTCTACAATCATATCAAGAGCAAACAAGAGATCCTTTCTGTACTTATTCTCGATCTGGCCAAGGATTTTACTTCAGGCATGAAGAATATAGAGGGAATGAAGATCTCTCCGCTCCAGAAAATTGAAAAACTCATTGAATTACATATCGACATCACTGTCAACCAATCGGAAGCATTAGCGGCGCTGAACAACGATTGGATGCATTTGGAGGAAGAGGATCTGGCATCATTTATAAAAATGCGGGAAAATTATGAAGAACACTTCAGGAATATCATCAAGGAAGGGATTTCCATTGGGCAAATTCAACCCCGACATCCGGAAGTGATCTTATTCTCCATTCTTTCCACCTTACGCACCCTTTATCTTTGGTATCAGAAAAGAGGAAAGCTGGATGTGAACCTATTGAAACGTGATATGGTGGCTGTTTTATTGAGAGGAATCGTTTAGAAAATTTTAACTTGCATACCTAACTAACAAACGTTAGTTTTGTTTACCTAAACTTAAGGCTGTGGCTGTATTTTATAAACTAAAAATTAAGGATCTTTATAAAGAAACTAAGGAGTGTGCTGTCATTTCTTTTGAAGTGCCCGCGGAAAGTAAAGCGGAATTTTCCTTTCGTCAAGGACAACACCTTACCTTAAAGGCTGAAATTAATGGCGAAGATATTCGACGGTCGTATAGTCTTTGTTCCAGCCCTTATGACGGCGAGTTCAAAGTGGCCGTAAAACAAATACCGGGAGGGAAATTTTCTACCTATGTTCATCAACAACTAAAAAAAGGCGATTTTCTTGAAATCATGCCCCCCTCGGGAAATTTTGGGGTAAGCTGTTCGCAGATCCCGAAAACCTATGTAGCCTTTGCGGCGGGAAGTGGGATCACTCCGGTGATATCCATGATCAAGGCGCATTTGGACAAAGAACCGCAGTCGACATTCAAACTTTTCTATTTGAATCGGACGGTAAAATCCATTATCTTTAAGGAAGCCCTAGAACAACTTAGAAACCAATATTTTGGACGTTTGGAGCTCTTTTACTTTTTAACGCAGGAACGCCGTGATATTGAATTGTTCAATGGCAGATTCAATACCGCTAAGTTGCAAGAGATTTTTGATAAACTGTTAGATGTATCCGAGATCGATGAAGCCTTCCTTTGCGGCCCGGAAGAAATGATATTTACCTTGCGAGATGCTCTGGTTAAGGCGGGAATGCTGAAAGAACAGGTTCATTATGAATTGTTCGTTTCCGGACTTTCAGAAGAAGATAAAAAGCGGGCAAAACGTCTGGCACAACAAAAGGTGGAAGGAGTCGAGGTAACCATCATTGATGGAGGGAAAGAATTTCACTTTACCATGACGGATGATTACGACAACCTATTGGATGCTGCCTTGGGTGCTGGAGCCGATCTTCCCTTTGCGTGTAAAGGAGGAGTTTGCAGCACCTGTAAATGTAAAGTGCTGGATGGAAAAGTAGAAATGAAAGTGAATTATGCCCTGGAAGAAGAAGAGTTGAAAAATAATTTTGTGCTGAGTTGCCAATCGGTGCCACTTACAGGCAAAGTAACCATAGATTATGACGTTTAAATAAAGCACTATGAGCGACAAAGAAATAAAAAATTTGGAGGCTATTTTCGAAGCACGTATCGACCGAGACGAGAAGATCGAACCTAAGGATTGGATGCCGGAGAAATACCGACAAACGCATATCCGTCAAATTTCGCAGCATGCCCATTCGGAAATTGTAGGAATGCTACCGGAAGGAAATTGGATCACACGTGCGCCTTCCTTGCGAAGAAAGGCCGCTTTATTAGCGAAGGTACAGGACGAGGCCGGACATGGCTTATACCTGTATTCGGCGGCAGAAACACTTGGGATTTCTCGAAATGAATTGTATGAACAATTACACAGTGGAAAGGCCAAATACTCCTCCATTTTTAATTATCCTACCATTTCATGGGCCGATATCGGTGCCATTGGTTGGTTGGTCGATGGAGCCGCTATTATCAATCAAGTGGCACTATGTACTACATCGTTTGGTCCTTATGCCCGAGCCATGGTGCGCATATGCAAAGAAGAAAGTTTCCACCAGCGACAGGGGTATGAAATTATGCTTACGCTTTGTAAAGGCACAGCCGAGCAAAAGGCTATGGCTCAAGATGCCCTTAACCGATGGTGGTGGCCTAGTTTAATGATGTTTGGACCCAGAGATGAGGAATCTCCTCATACGGCTCAATCCATGAAGTGGAAGTTGAAACGTAAGACGAACGATGAATTGCGTCAGCAGTTTGTGGATCAAACCATTCCACAAGCAGACATTCTGGGAATAACAGTTCCGGATCCAAATTTAAAATGGAACGAAGCCAAAGGCCAATATGATTTTGGTGAAATCGATTGGGATGAGTTTTGGCAAGTAGTGAAAGGACATGGTCCTTGTAATAAGGAACGGATGGAGGCACGTGTGGGAGCATGGGAAGAAGGAACTTGGGTGCGTGACGCTGCCATGGTTTACGCGGAAAAACAAGCAAATAAAAAAGTGGCGCAAGCCAGTTAAACACAGTGATATGAAAAAAGATTGGCCACTATGGGAAGTTTTTGTGCGCAGCAAAAATGGTTTAGAACATCGACATTTTGGTAGTTTGCATGCCGCCGATGCTGAAATGGCGCTGGAAAACGCGCGAGATGTATATACCCGCAGAAATGAAGGGGTTAGTATTTGGGTTGTAGAAAGTAAATATATCACGGCATCCAATCCGGCAGACAATGGAGAACTTTTTGAACCTGCAAAGGATAAGGTGTATCGACATCCTACTTTCTACCACTTACCGGATGAAGTAAAACATATGTAACCGAATAACCGCCCTATTCTATTAGGGTATTTAAGATGGAAAAAGAACATTTATATCAATATATCGTAGGGATAGCGGATAATAATCTGGTATTAGGTCAACGTTTAGGTGAATTGTGTGGTCACGGCCCCAGCTTAGAGACGGATATTGCACTGACCAATATTGCCTTGGATCTGTTCGGGCAAACCCGCAGTTATTATCAGTATGCAGCACAGTTATCAGCGCAGCACCAAACCGAAGACGACGTCGCTTTTCTGCGAAAAGAACGCGAATACCGTAATGTATTATTGGTAGAGCAACCGAATACACATTTTGGACATGTGATCGCCCGCCAATTTCTGTTCGATGTGTTTCATTATCTATTCCTGGAACAGTTGCTGCATAGCAAGGATGATACATTGGCTGCCATTGCCGCTAAAGCCATCAAGGAGGTAAGCTATCACAAACGATTTTCTTCCGATTGGGTGAAAAGATTAGGAGACGGTACGGAGGAGAGCCATCAAAAAATGCAGGAAGGCATTAGCAACCTTTGGCGCTATACCAATGAACTGTTTGAAATGACGGCATACGAAAACGAAGCCGTGAAAGCAGGAATAGGGATTGCTCTTTCCGAATTAAAACAGAATTACTATAAAGAGGTTAATCATATATTGGAAGAAGCCACTTTAAGTGTCCCCGAAAGCCCTTATTTTCAAAAAGGAGGAAAGGAAGGGATACATACCGAACATATGGGTTATTTATTGGCCGACCTCCAGTATATGCAGCGAACCTATCCTAATATGAACTGGTAAGAATGACCGCCTCCCTCGAACCCAACATACAACCCGATCTAATAGAAACACTGAACACAGTATCCGATCCCGAGATTCCGGTATTGACGGTACTGGATTTGGGAGTGATCCGGGAGGCTGTGGAGCAGGAGGGTAAGGTTTTAATAAAATTGACACCCACTTATTCGGGATGTCCCGCCATGGATGTTATTTCAGATGATCTGAAGGCTGCCTTTGCAAAGAAGGGAAAATCTGTGGAGGTTTCTTTGGTGTTAAGTCCGGCGTGGACCACCGATTGGATGTCGGAGGAAGGAATGCAAAAAATGGAGGCCTATGGCATCGCTCCCCCACTGGAAGCAACTGCCGACAAGGATGCGCTGCTGGGGAATAGTAAACTTGTGAAATGTACCCAATGTGGCAGTACAAATACCCGTTTGGTCAGTCAGTTTGGTTCCACCGCTTGCAAGGCTCTTTTTCAATGTGAAGATTGTGGAGAACCTTTCGATTATTTTAAATGCTTAAAATAAACCCATATCAATGTTAGGACTTAGAACCACCATTTATAAAGTATCCGATTTGCAAGAGGCGAAGAAATGGTATGCCGATGCTTTTCAAATTGAACCTTATTTTGACGAACCCTTTTATGTTGGTTTTAATATCAAAGGCTACGAATTAGGTCTGTTACCTGAAGAAGTTAAAAAAGGAGAAAACGTGCTGTCCTATTGGGGAGTTGAAAATATACAAACCGAATTCGACCGGTTCATTGCCCTTGGAGCGATCGCTCATGAAGCACCTACAAATGTGGGAGGGGAATTGATGGTCGCAACTGTATTGGATCCTTGGAGTAATGTGATCGGACTTATTTATAATCCTTATTTTAAACTACCTTAAACATGGTGTCTATAGAATCAA
The DNA here is from genome assembly GCA_024643385.1 of Flavobacteriaceae bacterium. Classification (GTDB taxonomy): domain Bacteria; phylum Bacteroidota; class Bacteroidia; order Flavobacteriales; family Flavobacteriaceae; genus JAHEMZ01. Next base: position 10,995 of record JAHEMZ010000046.1, read on the forward strand.
AAATTGAGAATAATATTGCCTGGCTTTATTTAAACCGCCCGGAGGTTTTCAATAGTTTTAATAGAGAAATGGCGCTCTCTCTGCAAGAGGAATTGGATCGTTGCGAAAGCGATTCAATGGTGAGAGCGATCGTTATTTCCGGAAAGGGTAAGGCATTTTGTGCAGGTCAAGACCTGAAAGAAGTGACCTCCCCGGAATTGAATCCCGGGTTTAAAAAAATCTTAGAAGAGCATTACAATCCTATCATTGCGAGAATTCGTTCCATAGAAAAGCCCATCATCGCGGCGGTGAATGGAGTAGCAGCAGGAGCCGGAGCGAATATCGCCTTGGCCTGTGATGTGGTATTGGCGGCTGAAAATGCAAGTTTTATTCAAGCATTCAGCAAAATTGGATTAATCCCTGATAGCGGGGGAACCTTTTTTCTTCCACGACTAATTGGTTTTCAGAAAGCTTCGGCTTTAATGATGCTGGGAGATAAAGTTTCGGCCACAGAAGCTGAACAATTGGGAATGGTCTATAAAGTATTCGCTGCGGAAGAATTTGAGACCGCCGTTCAGAAAATAGCCATGACCATGGCAAGTATGCCCACTAAAGCGTTGGGGATGACAAAGCGTTTATTGAATCAGTCCATGACCAACGATCTGCATGCACAATTGGAATTAGAAGGAAAATTGCAGATCGAAGCGGCACGAAGTGAAGATTATGTGGAAGGTGTAGCGGCTTTTGTAGAGAAAAGAATGCCTAACTTTAAAGGAAAATAATGATTCAAAAAGTGGGCATAATAGGTTCGGGAACCATGGGCAGTGGCATTGCACAAGTCGCAGCAGCTGCGGGTTGTGAAGTATTGCTTTTTGACTTACTGCCTGAAAATTTAGAAAAGGCAGAGACAGACTTAGAAAAGGTCTTAAATCGTTTGGTAGAGAAAGGAAAAATTTCCGAAGAGGAGAAACGGGCCATTCAAAATAGGATCCATTATGTAAATACTGTCTCGCCATTGGCCGGATCGGAATTAGTGATCGAGGCCATTATTGAAAACCTGGAGATCAAACAAAAAGTATTCACAGAGCTGGAATCGATTGTTAGTGCGGAATGTATCTTAGCTTCCAATACGTCTTCCTTGTCCATTGCTTCTATTGCCTCATCGTTAGATCGTCCCGAACGCTGCGTGGGAATACACTTCTTTAACCCTGCGCCTTTGATGAAATTAGTAGAGGTAGTTCCTGCCATCCAAACGAGTCAGGAGGTGCTTTCATTAGCCGTTGAGACCCTTCATCAATGGAATAAAACAGTCGCGATCGCAAAAGATACACCCGGATTTATTGTCAATAGAGTCGCACGTCCTTTTTATGGTGAAGCGCTGCGAATATACGAGGAAGGGATCGCAGATGTTCAAACTATAGACGATACGGTAAAATCAATGGGAGGATTCCGAATGGGGCCTTTCGAATTGATGGATTTTATTGGAAATGATGTGAACTATACCGTTACGCAAACCGTTTTTGAATCCTTTTATTTTGATCCACGCTACAAACCCTCCTTTACACAAAAACGACTAAGTGAAGCAGGATGGCTGGGGCGAAAAACAGGGAAAGGATATTATGATTATAAAGATGGTCAGAGGGTTTTGGTTCATCAAACAAAGACCATTTCAGAAGAACTCGGCTTACAAATTTTCAATCGCATCCTGGTCATGTTGATCAATGAGGCGGCCGATGCCTTATTTTGGAAAATTGCTTCCGCCAAAGATATTGACAATGCGATGACATTAGGCGTCAATTACCCTAAAGGTCTATTGTCTTGGGCAGATGAAAAAGGGTTGGAATGGTGCGTTAAAACCATGGACAACTTATACGACACCTACCGAGAAGACCGATATCGATGTTCTCCATTGCTGCGAAGTATGTATAAAACAAACCAAACATTCTTTTAATGGAAGGAACCGCTATTCCATATAAAATGCTTTCGCTTGATGCCTATAGTCAATGGCTGGGAATTGAAATTTTAGCTTGCGAAATTGGGAGATGCAAAGTGGCCCTGACTGTTCGACCCGAAATGCTCAATAGCATGGGAAAGGCTCATGGCGGAATCAGCTATTCCCTTGCAGATACCGCCTTCGGATTTGCGGCCAATACGCACGGAAAATATGCGGTATCGATTGAAACTTCCATCAATCATATCGAAGCGCTGAATGAAGGCGACCGATTGGTGGCCGAATCCGTGATCGAAAAAGTGAATAATAAACTAGGGTTTAACATCATTGAAGTGAAACGTGGAAACGAATTGGTGGCTCTATTTAAAGGAATAGTATACCGAACCCAAAAAGATTGGACAGAATAA
>JAHEMZ010000046.1:13431-19410 GCA_024643385.1 Flavobacteriaceae bacterium
ATATCCCGAAGGAAGCCATTGATGATGTGATCCTGGGTTGTGCCAATCAGGCAGGAGAAGATAATCGCAACGTGGCTCGAATGGCGTTGTTGTTGGCCGGACTTCCATTTACAGTTCCGGGGGAAACGGTGAACCGTTTGTGTAGCAGCGGACTCTCTGCGATCATTCATGCAAACAGAGCAATTAAAGCAGGCGATGGCGATGTGTTTATTGCCGGCGGTGTAGAGAATATGACAAGAGGCCCCTATGTAATTGCCAAACCTTCAACCGCCTATGGGACTGATGCGAAAATGTACGATTCGAGTTTCGGCTGGCGATTTGTAAACCAGAAGATGCACGAGCTCTACGGAACGGATGGTATGGGTAATACGGCGGAAAATCTAGTTGAAAAATATCATATCTCGAGGGAAGATCAGGATGCCTTTGCCTTATCAAGTCAGAAAAAGGCAACGGCCGCGCAAGCTTCCGGTCGTTTGGCACAGGAGATCATTCCAGTGGAAATCCCGCAGCGAAAGAAAGATCCGATCCTTTTTGCTAACGATGAATTCATAAAACCACATACCAGCCTGGAAGGGCTTTCCAAATTGCGACCCGCCTTTAAGAAAGATGGAAGCGTTACCGCCGGGAACAGTTCCGGACTGAACGATGGAGCAGCAGCCACGATTATTGCTTCGGAAAAAGCTGTAGAAAAATATGGTTTGAAACCCATGGCACGGATCGTAAGTTCAGCCGTGGTAGGAGTAGAACCTCGGATCATGGGAATAGGACCGGTTGAAGCAAGCAACAAGGCCTTGGATAAAGCAGGTTTAAAGATGGAAGAAATGGACGTGATCGAGCTCAATGAAGCTTTTGCTTCACAGGCATTGGCTTGTATTAGAGCCTGGGGACTCAAAGATGATGACCCAAGAATCAATCCGAACGGTGGATCTATAGCGATTGGGCATCCGTTGGGGGTTACCGGAGCTCGCATTGCTTTTTCAGCGGCTTTGGAACTTCAACAGCGACAAAAGCGCTATGCTTTAATTACCATGTGCGTAGGTGTAGGACAAGGATATGCCATGATTATTGAAAATGTGAACGTATAACTATGATGAAAACACAACATTATATTCAGGGTAAATGGGTCGATGGCTCAGGAATTGGAACGCCTATCCTCGATTCCGTTACCGGCGTGCATTTTACGAATGTAACTACGGATGGTATTGATATTCCTTCCGTATTACAATACGGGCGGGATAAAGGAGCGACGCTACGGAAAATGACTTTCCAGGAAAGAGGATTGATGCTAAAGAAGCTTGCGCTATACCTCACCAAAAGAAAGGATGCTTTTTACGAACTCAGCTATCGAACAGGAGCCACTAAACTTGACAGTTGGATCGATATTGAAGGAGGATTCGGAAATCTATTTGCCAATGCTTCCCTGCGGAAATTATTTCCCAATCAATGGTACCATGTAGAAGGCGACCCTATCGATCTTTCCAGAGGGGGACGCTTTATGGCACATCATATTATGGTTCCTCGCCAAGGAGTGGCGGTACATATCAATGCTTATAATTTTCCGGTTTGGGGTATGTTGGAAAAATGTGCTGTGAACTGGATGGCCGGAATGCCCGCTGTTGTTTTACCGGCACCACAAACGGCATATCTAGCAGAGGCCGTTGTGAAGGAAATCATCGCCTCCGGAATTTTACCAGAAGGATCGCTTCAGTTGATCAGTGGAACGGCTAAGACGGTCTTGGACACGGTGCAATCACAGGATGTAGTTACTTTTACCGGATCGGCAAGTACAGGAAGAATATTAAGGAATCACCCTCAATTGATTGAAGAGTCGGTTCCGTTCACCATGGAGGCAGATTCCTTGAACGCTTCCATCCTAGGGGAAGATGCCGTTCCCGGAACTCCCGAATTCGATCTTTTCATCAAAGAGGTGCGAAAAGAGATGACCGTAAAAGCAGGTCAGAAATGTACAGCCATCCGCAGGATCATCGTTCCTGAAAAGCTCATGGAGGATATACAGATCGCATTGGGGAAAGAACTTGATAAAGTCGTGATCGGTGACCCCCGATTGAAGGAGGTTCGTATGGGCGCCATGGTCGATCTTAAACAGTGTGAATCTGTGAAAGCCCAAATACAGAAAATTGCCCAAACAGCTGAAATAGTTTACGGGAATCCGGAACTGATGAAAGTGGAGGGAGAAAATATAAAAAATGGGGCTTTTCTGAAGCCTGTATTATTGAGAGAGAATCATCCTTTTAAGAACGAGGCGGCACATATAACGGAAGCTTTTGGTCCGGTGAGTACCTTGATGCCTTACAAAAATTTAGAGGAAGCAATCACGCTTTCCCAAATGGGGAAAGGATCGCTGGTCTCATCCATTGTGACCTTCGATAATACGATTGCCAAGGAGTATACGATCAATGCGGCTTCACATCATGGGCGCATCTTGATCTTAAATCGGGAGAATGCACAGCAAAGTACCGGACATGGGTCTCCTTTACCCAATTTGATCCATGGCGGACCCGGTCGTGCCGGAGGGGGTGAAGAAATGGGAGGTGTGCGAGGGATCAAGCATTATCTGCAAAGATGCGCGGTGCAAGGGACTCCCACTACTTTAACAGAGGTAACCGGAATCTATCAACCGAAAGGGGCTTATAAAGAAACAGCACAACATCCCTTTAAATATCACTGGGAAGATATTGAGCCGGGAATGTCCTTGGCGACGCATAAACGCACCATCACTGACGCGGATATTATAAATTTTGCGAATTTAACCTGGGATCATTTCTATGCGCATACCGATATCACCTCTTTGGACGGAAGTATCTTTGAAAAGCGCACGGCCCATGGGTATTTTATCTTAGCGGCTGCGGCCGGGTTGTTCGTTTATCCCAATAAAGGACCGGTAGCGGCCAATTATGGATTGGAGGAATGCAGGTTCTTACGACCCATCTATCATAACGACACCATCTATGTACGACTCACCTGCAAACAGAAGATCGACAGAGAACAGCGAGGGACCGAATTGCCTTCGGGCATAGTAAAATGGTATGGAGAAGTGTTTGATGCCGATGATGAATTGGTTGCTGTCGTGACCGTGCTCACTATGGTTCAGAAAAAACAGACTGTTTTTGTGGAGATGACGACCGATAAAATAACGGAATGCCTTCAGAAATTGACAGAAAACAGTAAGCCACAATGGGGAGATCTCGCACCACAGCGTATGGTGGAACATTTGGAATATACCTATCGCATTGCCTCAGGAGAAATACAGGACTTTGAGATCGCCACCCCGGAAAGGATCCTGGAAAAAGTATATGAAACATTATATAATTATGATAAAATGCCCCGGGAATATGATTTTCCACTTCGGGAAAGGTCGAAAATGGCGGAACATCGATATGCAGATCTGGCAACGGCAAAGCTGAAACTTTTGGAAGCTAGAGAAGCATATCTGCAATATTTTAAGGAACATCCGGATACACGCACCAAAAATGTGGTCTTTGGCGAATTGAACCGTTTCGAATGGTACTTGATGGAGCGTAAACATTTGAATCATCATTTTGAACAATTTAATCTCTTGTAAAATGGACCAACCCTATGTAAAACAATTTGCAGCCCACGGGATAGCCACGATAGAATTCTTTCATCCCGATCATAACAGTCTGCCCGGAGATCTTTTAGCATCTTTGACGGATGCCATTAACCATGCCGGAGAGAATGAGGAGGTTAAGGTAGTGGTCATAAAGAGCGGTGGCGACCGAACCTTTTGTGCCGGTGCCAGCTTCAAAGAGCTGATCAATATTAAAGACGAGGCTAGTGGGAAAATATTTTTTAGCGGTTTTGCCAATGTGATCAATGCCATGCGGAAGTGTCCGAAATTTATCATTGGACGTATTCAAGGGAAAACGGTCGGCGGAGGAGTGGGTTTAGCTTCGGCCACCGATTATTGCATGGCAACCAACTATGCGTCTATCAAATTGAGTGAACTCAATGTGGGTATTGGCCCTTTTGTCGTTGGTCCTGCTGTTCAAAGAAAATTGGGAATTAGTGGAATGTCACAAATCGCCATGGATGCCAATTCTTTCTATGACGCCGAATGGGCGCGCCAAAAAGGACTCTATACCCAAGTTTTTGACACCGTGGAAGAATTGGATGAAGCAGTACATCAGTTTGCAGAAAAACTCTGCGAATACAATCCGGAAGCAATGGCGGAAATGAAGCAAATGTTTTGGAAAGGCACGGAAGACTGGGATCAATTGTTAGCTGAAAGAGCTGCTATCAGTGGCCGATTGGTACTTTCAGAATTCACGAAGGATACATTAAAAAGGTTTAAACAATGAAATCCTGCATTATCAGGATAAGATCATGATATATTCATTTAAAGGACATATTCCGGTGGTTCACGAATCCAGTTTTGTACATCCGCTTGCGGCGGTTACCGGGAATGTGATTATCGGCAAGAATTGCTACATCGGACCCGGAGCGGCGATCCGCGGTGACTGGGGTGAGATCATTTTGGAGGACGGTGTGAATGTGCAGGAAAATTGTACGGTTCATATGTTTCCGGGTCGAACTATCATACTCAAGGAAAGTGCGCATGTAGGTCATGGTGCTGTGATCCATGGGGCACAATTAGGAAGGAATTGCTTGATCGGCATGAATAGCGTCATCATGGATGATGCGGTAATTGGCGACGAATGTATCGTTGGGGCCATGAGTTTTGTGAAAGGGGAAACCGTTTTTGCGGCGAGGCAATTAATTATGGGTAACCCTGCAAAGGCTGTAAAAGAGGTAAGTGACGAGATGATCGCTTGGAAAACAGCGGGGACCCAATTGTATCAACAGTTACCCGCAGATTGTTTCGAAAGTTTGAGAGAGGTCGATCCACTTAGGGAAATTCCGGAAGACAGACCCATTCAAGAAAATTTTTATAAAACCCTTAGAGAGATCAAAGGATAAAGATGGCAGAAATAGAATTTAAAATGCCCCGATTGGGTGAGAGTATTACAGAAGCTGCTATCATTAAATGGTATAAGGAGGTGGGTGATACAATTGAAGAAGATGAGGTGTTGTTGGAGGTGGCAACCGACAAAGTGGATTCAGAAGTTCCGGTGACCTTTTCCGGAAGGGTGATAAAGCTACTGCACAAAGCACATGATGTCGTGAAAATTGGAGACACCATAGCTATCATTGAAAGCAATGGGTCGAACGCAAAGAAAAAGAATACTAAAGGGAGCAGCACAGTAGCAACTTCTGAAAAGAAAATATCGGCAGGGAGTCAATTAGAAAAGGCAGAGGCCAAAAAACCTACAGCAGCGCAGTTCAGAGTAAATGAGAACGTATTTATATCACCTTTGGTGGACAGTATGGCTCGAGAGCATCGAATCAGTTATGAAGAATTAGCTCGGATACCGGCCGGTGGAAATGATGGTCGCTTGCGCAAAAGCGATGTGACCCGCTATCTGGCCGAAGGCCGGCCCTTTCAGTTTGCCCAACCGGTTGCCACCAATGCAGGATTTCAGCTGCCCGATTTAAAATTCGATAAGGGTACCGGAAAAATAGTGGAGATGGATCGTATGCGTCAGATGATCGCCGATCACATGGTTTTCAGCAAGCATACTTCCCCTCACGTAACCGCCTATGTAGAAGCCGATCTTACCGAAATGGTTGCATGGCGAAATAAAGTAAAGAAAGACTTTCAGCAGAAATACAACGAAAAACTCACGTTTACACCTTTATTCATCGAGTGTATCTCAAAAGCGATCCGAGATTTTCCGATGATCAATTCTTCTCTGGAAGGTAAAAATATTATTGTCAAGGACCAGATACATATTGGAATGGCCACCGCCTTGCCTTCAGGGAATTTGATCGTACCGGTAGTGCGCAACGCAGATCAAAAGTCATTGCCTGAATTAGCCGCGAGCACCAATGAATTGGTTCTGAAAGCGCGGGACGGTAAACTTACCGCCGATGAAATGA
>JAHEMZ010000085.1 GCA_024643385.1 Flavobacteriaceae bacterium
CCTGAAAAAGCATTTTCAGGAGTGCCATATTACTTATTTTGTATATGATTATACCGCCGGTGTTTTAAAAAACAATCCAAATATCGATAGGATCATTGAGGCCAATGATAAGCAATTGAAACAGCTTTCCGTTCTGATTAAGACCATTCGAGAAATTAAAAAAGAGGGGTATGATATTCTGATAGATCCCTATGCTAAATTTCAAAGCCGAATAATGTGCTATCTTTCAAAAGCACCTGTTCGCATTGGTTTTAAAAGAAAAGGCAAAAAGTTACCACTAAAATATTACACTCAGGAAATTGAATTCTTGGAGCGGGCTACCCTTCCTTGTGGAAAAGCTTTGGAAGATCGAATGAGCTTGCTCGAAAAAGCCTTCGGGATGCAAAATCCGGATCCTCTTTATCGCATCTTTCTTACGGAGGAGGAAAAACAGTACCACAAACTCGATAAAATAAAAAAACCGGTGATCATGTTCGGTGTTTTGGGAAGCACACCCAATAAATCACTTCCTTTTGAGTATACGGCGCAACTTATTGATTTTATTGCCAAAAACTTTCAGGCTACTCTTTTATTCAATTATGCACCGCATCAAAAAAAAGAAGCTGAGGCGATCTTTGAGCTTTGTGAACATAAGGATAACATACGAATGGATATTTATGAAGATTCTATTCGGGGTTTCATCCAATTGATGAATCGATGTGATATGCTCATTTCCAATGAAGGCGGTAGTGTACATATTGCCAAAGCTCTTGACAAACCAACATTCACCATTTATTCACCCTATATTACGAAAAGTCATTGGAATAGTTTTGAAGATGGTTTAACCCACGATTCCATTCATTTATTTGAAGAGAACCCCGATTATTTCGACCACCTCTCCCGCGAAGAAAAAAAGGAGATTGAAAAGGATCCGGAAACAACTTATAAACAGCTCACTCCGGAAAAGATCATAGCAAAACTGCACCCTTATTTAAAAAAGCACTTTTAGCTCCCTTTTTCTTTTTTTTCAATCCCGTGCGCTGTCCAATCTTTATTTTCGGTTTTCACCGCTTTGCGAATGGCTAAATTACGTTCTAACGATTCTTTGGTCTTATACCCCCTGGCATGATCCAAATGAAGCACTATGGCTTTATGTCGAATCTGTTTCGCTTTGAGTCCGAAGTTCTCTAATCGCTCCCCCAATTCCCGATCGGGACCACCGTATTGCATGCGTTCGTCATAGCCGTTAATGGCGATCAGATCCTTTTTCCATGCAGAGGAATTACAGTTGTTGAAACTCGCATTGGTGGGCGTTACAAGATCCAATATGGAAGCGAGCATAGGACCACTATTCAATTTCAAGGCTTGTGTCCCTTTCAGTTTATCTTGCTTTTTCAACCAGGTTACATCAAAACACCGCTCCGTGCGAATATCATCCTCATCAATCACTTCACTGGTCTTCATAGGAAGTTTACAGTATCCTCCTGAAAGGAAGTACCCTTCTTCGGCATATTTTGCATGGGTTTCCACAAAGTCCTTACGCGGAATACAATCACCATCCGTGAAGAGGATATACGGCATGTTCGCTTTGGTGATGGCTATATTCAAAATACGCTGTCGGCGATATCCTTCGTCTTCATGCCAAATATGATGTAAGGGAACCGGGTAATTTTCCTTAAAGGAATCGATTAGTTCTTTGGTAGAAGGACGGGAACCGTCATCCGCGACGATCACTTCAAAATGATTATAGGTTTGGTATTGATACCCTTCCAACACCTTTCGAAGCCACGCTTCATTATTATAGGTGCTCACAATGACCGAAATTCCTAAACTATCTAACATATGAATTAAATCTATCGCAAATTTACGTCTCTTTTTTGGTTTGAAAAAACACATTACATTTGCTACATGCCAACACTAACGGTTATCATGCCCACTTACAATGAAGAAGCTTATGTGGAAGCTGCACTTCGATCGGTTCAATTTGCCGATGAGATCATTGTAATTGATTCTTTCAGTACCGACCAAACGATTGAGCTCGCTAAAAGATTTACTCCTAACATTCTTCAACGAACTTTCGATAATTTTTCTAATCAAAAGAATTATGCCTTGGAAAAGGCCACGGGTGATTGGGTTTTGTTTCTGGATGCCGATGAACGAATTACCTATCCCTTGCAAATCGAGATCCAAAAAGCCATTGAAAGTGATAAATACACAGGGTACAAACTTAGTTTTCCTCATTTTTTTATGAATCGATTTCTGTATCATCATAGTAGTGATGTGCTGCGATTGGTAAAAAGAGAAGGCACCCGTTACTCCGGTTTGGTACATGAAAAACTTACAGTTCAAGGTCGCATCGGAAAATTAAAGAATCCTGTTCTTCATTTTACCTACAAAGGATTGGATCATTACATTCAAAAGCGGGAAAGCTATGCCTGGTTTCAAGCAGAGCAACTGATGAAAAAAGGGAAAAAAGCCACCTTGTTTTTATTATTTCTAAAGCCTGCTTATCGATTTTTTAGTTCCTATTTCTTAAAAGGAGGGTTTAAAGATGGGATACCGGGTCTGGCTATTTCGACGATTAATGCCTATGGGGTCTTTTCCAGGTATGTAAAGCTGTTATTATTACAACGAGGGCTGCGTTGATCTTGTCTCCTTGAGCTTAATTGAAAGGTCTCTGACAAAATCAAAATAATTTACCAAACTTCAATTTCCATATAAACTTCTTTAAAGAATACTCTCCTTTTACATCAATTCTATTGATCTCAAAGGGATTTTTAAAAGGAAAGGAATTTACCCTGTTGCCAATTCGCAATCCATATTGAAATTGGTGCATTCTCAACAAATTGAAAAAAGCCTCTTTCTCGGGATACTTTCTGGGAAACTTGCCATAAGGATAGGCTATTATAGGGCTCATTGATAATTGACCTTTTGATGCTGCTTCAATTGCAAACTTTGTGTCTTCGTCGATCGCCGCTATAGACATTTCGTGGTACATTTGATGTGCATAGGAATGGTAACCCAGCTCAACAATTGAGGGGTCCAGTGCTTTTAACTGCGCAGCCGTCATTAAGGGACTGGATGGGTGGTTCCAGGCATCTGTGGCACCCACATATTTCAGCGGAATAAAAAAAGTAGCTTTTAACTGATATTTTGCGAGCAAGGGAAGTGCCCATTCCCACTGACTCACATATCCGTCGTCAAATGTGATGACGACCGATCGCTTTGACGACAGCTTTTTAATATGGTACAATTCTGATAAGTGATAACTTTGATAATTGTTCTCCGACAACCATCTCAATTGCTCTTCCAGTTTAACTACGGAAATGGTGAGTCCGGAGCTCTCTTGCGTGCTCACTTTGTGATACATTAAAATGGGAAGTTTTGCCACTATCTTAAAAAGAGTTTATCCTTGTAAAATTATTACTTTTACACAAAGTTACAGCCATTATTGGAAAAGCAACCTAAAATTACCGCACTTGCCATCACGCTTAATGAAGCAGAAGTCCTTTCTGCCTTTCTGAAAAGCTTAGATTTTGTAGACGAAATAATTATTGTGGATTCCTTTAGTGAGGACGAAACTGTCGCCATTGCCGGCCAATTTGAAAAGGTGACGGTCTACCAAAGGGTATTTGATAATTTTAGTGCACAAAAAAACTTTGCCATTTCTAAAGCTTCCAATGATTGGATCCTATTCTTTGATCCTGATGAGGAGATCACAGCGGAGGTCAAAGCTGAAATTCTTGCAACCTTAGAAGCTCCTAAGGTGGTTGCTTATTATATAAGAAGGCAGCTCTTTTTTATGGGCAAAAAAATTAAGTACAGTGGTTTTCAAACCGATTGGGTGATCCGTTTATTCCGAAAAGATCTTGGGCAATACAATGGAAATTTGGTACACGAAACCCTGGAAGTTCAAGGTCAAACTGCACGATTAAAAACTCGTGTCCCTCATCATACCTATAAGAGTTTTGACGATTATACCGCTAAGTTACACCGCTACAGCCTGCTTCAGGCGCAAATGCTCTATGAAAAGAAAAAGAAACCCAATTTGTTTCATTTTCTATTTCGCCCCTGCTATCGGTTTTGGCACCAATATCTATTGCGCTTAGGCGTCTTAGACGGGAAAGAAGGGTTTATTTTAGCCTATATCAATGCCTTTTCCGTGTTTAAACGATATGTCAATCTTTGGTTGCTATACCGAAAAATAAATTAATGATGACCGAGAAACGAATTGGTTTTTTTCATTTGGATGAGATTCACCACATCAACCATTTTATTAGCGTGGCTGTGGAATTATCAAAAACAAACGAAGTAACCATTCTGACCTATCCAGATCACCATACTTATCTATTCCATTCGCTCGCTAAATTTAAGAACCACAAGGTCGTTGTAAAACAGTTACCTACCTTTTGGTTCAGGGCCTTTACCGATAAATGGAAGAAACGTGATCTTCCGCGAAAAGGGTTTTGGATGAAAAAGAACAAAAAGTTCCTTCTTCAGCAATTTGACGCCGTTGTTTTTACAGATTACTTTCATCATAAACTTTTAAAGGCAAGAGGTGATAAAAAGTCGCCCAAATTCTTAAAATTCCCGCATGGGGCACCGGGAAGGGATTATAGCTACAACAGAGATCAATTGGATTTTGATTTCCAACTGCTGTTTGGTGAATTTCACTACCAACAATTCAAGGAGAAAGGCCTTTTGGGTCCGCACCCGGTGGTGATTGGTTATCCAAAGATCGATGCTGTTGCCAATAACGAGCGTAGGATTTTTTTTAATAGCGATAAACCTGTCATCCTTTACAACCCACATTTTTCACCGCCTTATTCCTCTTGGCATACTATGGGTCTGGATGTCCTGGAATTTTTCTATAAGAACGATAATTATAATCTAATCTTCGCTCCCCATATCAATTTGTTTAAGGATAAAGGTGGTGTTGACCCAAATACAATTCCTGAAAAATACTTTAAAACCACCAATATTCACATAGACCTTGGCAGTGCTGAAAGTGTTGATATGACCTATCTTAAAGCTGCTTCCATTTTTATGGGAGAAG
>JAHEMZ010000086.1 GCA_024643385.1 Flavobacteriaceae bacterium
GAATCCGGATGGGAAGAAATGCTTCCTGAAGGTGTGGCTCATCTCATTAAAGAAAAAGAGCTTTTCAATTATAAGAAGCCTGCCAAAAAGGCTATCGCTAGTAAGTAAGAATCTGAGCTGCGTGCTCTTTTGTATTCACCTTATCGATCACCCGATCAATTACTCCCTTTTCGTTGATAACAAAGGTTACTCTGTGGATTCCGTCGTACTCGCGACCCATAAACTTTTTCGGTCCCCATACCCCAAAAGCATCGATCACCGCTTTATCCTCATCGGCCAATAAGGGGTAAGGAAAGTTGAACTTTTCCCGAAATTTGGTTTGCTTCTTCTGTGAATCCGCACTTACCCCAAGTATCTCATACCCTTGCTTTTGTAATTCATCATAGTGATCACTTAAACTACATGCCTCTGCGGTACATCCCGGTGTATTCGCCGCAGGATAGAAGAAAACCACCAACTTCTTTCCTTCATAATCTTTTAAACTAATGGTGTTTCCATCTTGGTCCTTTGCGGAAAAATGCGGGGCCTTATCCCCTACTTGTAAGGTATTCATAGCGTTATTTCTTTTGAAATATTATTTAGTCAAAATTACATAATTGACACTGTCCGTAAAAGGACGATATTGTTATTGTTACGTTAAAGAACGCTACTTTGATTTTCAAACAATAAAGAAAAAGGAAATGACTATTTTTGAATCCAAACCGAAAACACCTCCTTTGAAAGATGACCAAAGAAGAAAAGGTCCAATTTGCAATTAATAAGCTCAATGAGCTATATCCGGAAGTTCCGATTCCGCTGGATCATAAAGATCCTTATACCCTTTTGATTGCCGTGTTACTCTCCGCTCAAAGTACCGATGTACGTGTGAACCAGATCACCCCCTTACTATTTGCCATTGCCGATAATCCCTACGACATGGTGAAACTTTCCGTGGAGGAAATTAGGGAGATCATTAAACCCGTTGGATTATCACCCATGAAATCCAAAGGTATTCACGGACTTTCTCAGATTTTGATCGATAAATATAGCGGACGAGTACCTGCCGAATTCGATGCCCTGGAATCGTTACCCGCCGTGGGACATAAGACAGCATCGGTAGTGATGTCACAAGCCTTTCAAATTCCCGCCTTTCCGGTGGATACCCATATACACCGCTTGATGTATCGCTGGGGTTTCAGTAATGGAAAGAACGTGGTACAAACAGAAAAGGATGCTAAACGATTATTTCCCAAAGATCTTTGGAACAAATTACATTTACAAATGATCTGGTACGGTCGTCAATTCTCTCCGGCACGCGGTTGGGATCTGGAAAAGGATATTATCACCAAAACCATTGGCAGAAAAAGTGTGATCGAATCCTATTACAAAGGGAAGAAATAGATTTTCTTTATTCCTTCACAACCCTATTCCAATTGAACAAAAACCGGTAAGTGATCGGAAACATACAAACCATTGTCTCTTCGATCGTCGATCTGGCGATAGCTTTTTACCGAAAATCCCCGGGTAAAGATGTAATCGATGCGCCGTTGTGGAACCAGGGCTGTATTGAATCGATTATAGGTTCCCGGCGGACCGTAGGGTGCTTTTGTTGCTATTTCATAGGAATCGTTGAGTATCGATTTAAAGGTTGCAATTGGAGCGCTATCAGGCTCGCTATTGAGATCTCCCATGACGATCACCCGTTCCAGGGATTCCTCAAGAGACCCCACTTTCTGCAAGATCAACTTCGCGGAATTCAAGCGGGCTACCGCTCCCTGATGATCGAAATGTGTGTTAAAGACCGGATATAGCTTCCCACTCGCTTTATGCTTCAGCATAACAAAGGTTACAATACGTTCCAACGCAGCATCCCAACCCACAGAGGGTTGGTCCGGGGTTTCAGACAGCCAATAGGTATGCGTGGTCACCGGTTCAAAAATATCGGTATTATAAAAGATCGCGCTGAACTCCCCTTCCAGATCACCATCATCACGTCCCACACCCACATAACTGTAATGAGTCAAGGTTTCCTGCAAATAGGACACCTGAGGTATTAATCCTTCCTGTATGCCCAAAATATCCGGCTGATAATAGGTAATGAGCGAGGCCACATCTGCCTTACGCAATTCCCAGTAATTCTCTCCATCATCGGGGTTTGCGTATCGAAGGTTGTAGGTCATCACATTGACCTGAGACCAACCGCATAGGCCGGTCATCCAAAAAATGATCAAAATATATTTCATTCCTTTTTACTTTGAAAACAGTAATCCATAGGAGAATGCGGTGCTAGTATTCTCATTTAATGAAGGCCTGCTATGACCCTTAACAATTTTTGTTGTACTTCAGTGGCAAGTACTTCCATGTTCTTGTTCTCCACAGCGCTCATAGATGCGATAGGATCTACTGCGGACACCTCAATTTCCCCGTTCTCATGCTGTTCTACCACGACGTTACAGGGTAAGAACACCCCGATCTTGTCCTCCCCCTGCAGGGCCTTATAGGCGAAGTGAGGATTACAGGCTCCCAGGATCTTGTATTTCTTAAAATCTACATCGATCTTGTTCTTCAAGGTCTCTTTCACATCAATTTGTGTCAGGACACCGAATCCTTCCTTTTTTAATTCAGCCGTTACCTGCTCAGTGGCGGTGTCAAAATCCTTCTCTTTTAATATTTTGTTGAAGTAATAGCTCATGTTATTTATTTTTTTGATTTTAATCTTTATCCAATCCGGAAAGATATTTCATTGTGAACAGAAATGAAATGATATCGATCAGCAACCTAATGAATCAAATTTAATTCATTCAGAATAACTTCCAAATTTATAGCCATTATCTGTGAGGCTTTTCGTTTGACGCTGTCAAGATTCGCAAGGCCTCTCGCCTACTCAGTGGCGCCAAACGGGTTCGTTCTACGAAATCGGTCACCCAGGTAGCATGCGTCCTGCTGTATTCCCTTAAGACCCATCCAATAGCCTTATTGATAAAGAACTCTTTCGACCCCAAAAGTGCATGTATGGATTCATCCAGCAACAAAAGATCTACTTTCTTTTTATATTTAAGCTGAAATAATAATGCCGAGCGTTGCAGCCATATATCTTCAGAATTCAGCCACTTTGGAATATAGTTTGGAATCTGTTCCGGAAATCGCTGGAAATAGGCCCCCATCAATTTAACTGCAATAAAATCCACCGTATCCCACCAAGACTTGTTCGTTACCATCCATTCATATAATTTGATATCATTGGGTGCAATCTGCTTCACATACCGAAATGTTAGTTCCTGCCCAAAATACTGATACTCTCTTTGCTGCTTTTTCCATAAGGCTTTGACGAGACCATTTAGTTCCGGATGAGGAGGTAAATAGGTTTTTTCGAGAAAGGGTCTTTGTATTTCCTTACGAATAGTAGATTTCAATCCGAAATATTCAAACTGATTTCGCATATAGGCCTTTTGACCCGCAGCGATAGTTGGATCGCTTTGGCGAGAAAATTCAATTTCCAGGGTCTCAATGAAATCGTGCATCTATGGGAATTGAGGAATTAAACCGTCATATTAAAGGATACAAGAACTTATAGCTTTGATTCAATTTTCTTAAGTAGTTCCATTTGCTTGGCCTGAATATCAAATAGCACTTTGATCTGATCTTGCAGGAGCAAGTCTATTTTTTGGTGTAAGGATCGAATCTCCAATTCGGCCTTAAGGTTGATAAGATAATCGTTCTCGCTTCGCTTTCTATCCTTCTCCTCTTGTCGGTTCTGACTCATCATGATAATGGGTGCTTGCAGCGCGGCAATACAGGATAGGATTAAATTCATCAATATAAAAGGATAAGGGTCAAATTCGTCACCTTTTGGTGCTGTTACGTTATAGGTGATCCAGATGGTCAAAACGATAAAGAACGAAATGATAAAGAACCAACTTCCGCCAAATCGCGCCACTTTATCTGAGATCTTTTGACCTCTGGTTAAGATCTCCTTGGGAGGATACAAAAGGTTTTGTATGATCAAATTTTCATCTTCCACTGTCTTTCGAACAATCTCCTGCAATTTTTTGATATGCTCATTTTCAGCATTCAGTAAATTTTTAAGGTCTTTATCCATGAGCGTTACGGTATTTTGAAAGTTTGTATTATCGGATTGTTTTAGTAAGGTTTCGGTGTGATAAGAAAATAAGGATGATCATCAAAAGGATTGAAACCATCGAGGCATTCAATGTCCCCAGATCCAATCCGCCCTTTGATACAGGCTTGGTCAAAAAATCTCCAAAGGTGGCTCCGAAGGGTCTTGTAAAGACAAATGCGATCCAGAACAAGATCACCTGATCTATTTTGGTAAGATAGTGCAACAGGACCACCGTTAAAATAATACCTGCGGTGACCATAGCCCCACTCAGATAAGATAAACCCGCCACATCACTTAAATAATCCCCAAAAGCCGTCCCTAAGCTATTTGAGAACAGAATGGCGATCCAGTAATAAAATTCCTTATTGGTATCAGTAATGGGATACACATGTAACGATTTAAATTTTTTGTACCATAGAAAAAGGGTCAGAACCAATCCGGAAAATAGTACCAAACTTCCCAAGGTATAGCCCATATGCAGACTTCGGTCCATAAAATCGGAGATCTCGGTGCCAAGAGTTGTGGTGGCGATAATTACCAACCAATAAAAAAGGGGCAGGTACTTCTTCGCTAACAACTGATTCACAAGGACAATTAAAAAGAACACAAGCGTGATGATGATCCCGGTCAAATATCCCAAATCCAAGGTCATTGACAGATAATCTCCCAGCGTTTCTCCCAACGTGGTCGCTACAATCTTCATCAACCAAAAAAGGAGGGTGATCTCGGCAACCTTATTTAGTTTTTCCATAGAAGTCTCAACGATTAAAAATTATATAATAGAGTTCATTTTAATGGACATTTACTGTATCCTTGCTCGTTCTAATTTCACGGATGAAATCAAGAG
>JAHEMZ010000047.1 GCA_024643385.1 Flavobacteriaceae bacterium
ACCTCAGCGATATGGGCGTAGAGAAAGCACTGGATATCTCTCAATTGGCAACTGCCACCTACATGGTGATCATCGAAAGTGAGCAGGGAAGTATCAATAGACAATTGATCAAAGAATAATTCAAATAACCTAATAACTGTTAAAAAGCCCTTTCAAATGAAAGGGCTTTTTTTGTTTGTCAAACTTTAATTGGTACACTCTATCGAGCCAGGACGCCTTCTTTCTCAAAAACAGGCAATAGCACTGCATTATCTTCCAAAATACTATCGGCAGGAAATTCAAATCGCTTATCGTACAAAGTGTCCCCAATAAAAAAAGTAACCATGAAATAATTGTTCAGTACTAAAACACTGTCCTCCAGAAATTCGATCTTGGCATAACTCTTATAGGGAAGTAATTTCAACGAGTGCCTCATTTTGGAAGTAACGACATCATCCTTTCGTCCTTCAGAAACAATTAGTACTGTTTCCAGGGGATCGTTGCTGTCGTTTATTAGATAAACATTCCAATCATAGGTTCGAAAGTCTTGATTGAACTCTTTCACCGCAGCAACATATACATTTTTGACCTTGGGTATGTCAATATCCTTTTTCAAATGGAGAGTAATTGATTATAGGCTACTTTTAAACTGCTCCAAAAAACGCACATCGTTCTCACTCAGCATTCGAATATCAGGAATTTGATGCAGGAGTAACGCAATACGATCGATCCCCATTCCAAAGGCAAAACCGGAATATTCTTGAGGATCTATACCGCAATTCTGCAACACATTTGGGTCTACCATTCCACAGCCCATTATTTCCAACCATCCGGTTCCCTTCGTCATCTTATAATCGGTTTCTGTTTCCAGACCCCAATACACATCTACCTCAGCACTGGGTTCTGTAAAAGGAAAGTACGAAGGGCGCAACCGTATTTTAGACTTGCCGAACATTTCCGTAGTGAAATATTGCAAGGTCTGTTTTAGATCGGCAAAGCTTACCCCCTTATCGACATACAACCCTTCCACCTGGTGAAAGAAACAGTGCGATCTCGCTGAAATTGCTTCATTACGAAACACTCTCCCGGGAGATATGGTACGAATGGGTGGTTGGTTATTTTCCATATACCGAACCTGAACCGAAGAGGTATGGGTCCGTAATAGTATATCCGGATTGGTCTGAATGAAGAACGTATCCTGCATATCTCTGGCCGGATGGTACTCGGGTAAGTTCAAAGCCGTAAAGTTGTGCCAATCGTCCTCGATCTCAGGTCCTTCGGAAACATTAAAGCCAACCCGTGAAAAGATCTCGATGATCTTGTTTTTCACCAATGAAATAGGATGCCGGGAACCTAAAGTGATCGGTTCGCCCGGACGAGACAGATCGTCGTAATTTCCTTTGCTCACTTCCTTTCCTTCCAACGATTCCTTTACCAATTGCACCTTCTCTTCGGCAGCATTCTTCAGTTGATTCAAGGTCTGACCAAAATCCTTTTTATGTTCGTTGGCCACATTTTTAAATTCAGCAAAGAAATCGTTCAGCAATCCCTTTTTACCAAGATACTTGATCCTGAATACCTCTAATTCTTCTTTGGTATGGGCCGTAAATGCCTCAACTTCCGCGATATGTTCTTTAATCTTATCAATCATGGGTCCCACGAGTTATGAGCGGCAAAAATAGGAAATTTCTGAGGAACTATTGGATGACATTTCGCTCCATAAAATATAAAACAATGGCTTCTTTCATTAAGACGCTCTGTTCTCCCGCCTTTAAAGGGGGTAATTGCTCTAGTATCTTAAAATGAGGCCAGCCTTCTTCATCAAAATATTCAAATTCATAATAGCCAAAAGGTTCTAACAATCTACAGATAGCAATATGCATCAAATTGATCTTTTCGTCCTTTTTAAACTTTCGGTGCAACTGCCCTAATTCCTGAAGACCTACCAAGTAGATAATAGCGTCCAGATCAAGCGTTTCTCCGTCGGCAAATCGGCGACTTAGCAGCTCCACGACGGCTTGCCAGCGTATTTTTAGTTGTTCATCACGAGACATAGGACAAAAATAAGGGTATTTCTGTCTATTTTCTAAGAAATAGTATCTTTACGATAAGCATCATTATTATGAACACGGTAGATATTGTTTTAGGAATCATATTGCTCCTCGCTTTTATCTGGGGTTATAAAAAGGGATTATTTGTCACCTTAACGTCTCTGATCGGCTTGATCCTAGGGGTATTTTGTGCTGTTTATTTCTCCCATTTTATCGGCGGCTATATTGCCCGATGGTTTGACTGGTCGGAAAACACCACTAAATGGGTTGCTTTCGCCCTTACCTTTCTTCTTATCGTATTTATATTGAATTTTGCCGGGAAATTTCTGACCACCATTGCTGATTTTACGGCACTTGGATTGCTGAACAAATTGTTAGGCGGCGTGTTCTCCACCTTGCAATATGCCTTTATTTTAAGTATTGTATTCTTGTTTTTTAATGGTCCTAATTTTACAGGCTTTGTGATTTCCGAAGAGAAAAAGGAAAACTCAAAATTATATGGGCCGATCGCTTCTTTTGCTCCGATCTTTCTTCCAAAAATTATTGAAAAATTTCACGAGCTAAAACAAGATAATTCCAACGATACCGACGAGTCTCAATTAAAATAACCTTGTTCCTTTTCATGTAGTTGTTCCTTTATATAAACGATAGCTTCCTTGAATTCTGAAAAAAGACATTCTTGAGGCACTAAGTCGGGAATAATATCAATACTATGCATCTTTGCGCTCACTTGTTCCTGCAGTCCTTCAAAAACAACCCGAATATTCCTTTGATTGAGATCAAATAAAATCTCTTCCATCGCATAGAGCCCGGATTGATCCATATAGGGAACCTCGCCCATCCGAATTATAACAAAGGATGCCGAACCGGGTATTTCTTTAGAAAGTTCTTGAAAATCGGAAGTGTACCCAAAAAATAATGGCCCCTTTAAACGCTTCACATAGACCATTTTTTTAAGATCAGCCGGAAAATTTACTTCGTCCTTCCAGGGCATATTCAGTTCGTCGGCGTTATCTAAGGCGACCACCTTTGATTTGGAGGCGGTAACATCCCCTATTTTTTTCATGAAAATTAAAGCCGCCAAAACAAGCCCGATCCCCACCGCATAGACCAAATTCCAAAATACGGAGAGTAATAGTACCGTGAGCATGACAGCCACTTCCGATTTTTCCATTTTTGGGATCGCCCGGAGACCTTTATAATCCATGACTCCTATTCCAACGGTCACCAAAATTCCTGCTAATACAGCCGCCGGTATTTGAGAAGCGATCGGCCCTGCTACCAATAAAATGATCAACAACAAAATTGCCGCGATCATCCCGGAAAGTTTGGTGGTTCCTCCCGCTTTGATGTTAACCACCGTTCGAATAGTCGCCCCTGCTCCCGGTATTCCCCCGAAAAGGGCGCCTACACTATTCCCAATTCCTTGTCCGATCAACTCTTGATTAGGATTATGCTTGGTTTTCGTCATGTTATCGGCAACCACCGAAGTTAGCAAAGAATCGATCGCACCCAGGAAGGCCAATGTTAGTGAGGTAAAGATATATGGTGAAAGTTCCATAAAATTAAAACCGCTAAAGATCTCGAAATGGGGCAAAGGGATCCCTGCCGGAATTTGTTCAATAGGGCGATAATCCAGCTTCAGCAAATAGGCTCCTCCCGAAACCACGAATAGCGCCACCAAGGTGCTGGGAACCCGGGTGGTAATGTGTTTAAATCCGTAAATAATTAGAATGGTTAATAATGCCAATACCAACTCCAGCCAATTGATCTGAAGGAGCGCTCTTGGCAACATCTTAATAGCTCCCAACACACCGGAACTCTCGCTTTTGGCCAGCGTAAGTGCCTCAACCATGATCTCATTATCTGTCGTTTTTTCAGCACGGCGAATGGTCTCTTTAAAGTCCTCAAGCACCAAAATTCCCTCTCCCGCTTCTTCTCTTAATATCTTGTCCAGCAGTACCTCCTCTGCTTGCGGTTTAAATTGATTGATAAAGGCATCGTCGTCCTTCGTGTAGTAACCGGTCAGGGGTAATAACTGTGTCACTAAAATAATCACCCCTATGGCCGTCATAAATCCGGAGACTACCGGGTAAGGGATATACCTTATGTATTTTCCAACCCCGGACAAACCTATCACTACCTGTAACAAGCCGGCCATTAAAAAAACGGCCAGTATATAGGGCAACGCCGCTTCTAAATTTCCCTCATGAACCGCAATAATTCCGGCAATAACCACCATCGAAACTGCAGTCATCGGTGCTGTAGGTCCGGATATTTGTGTTTGGGTCCCTCCAAATAGGGAAGCAAAGAAGCCTATAAAAATGGCCCCATAAAGTCCTGCGCTTGGCCCTAATCCCGACTGCACACCAAAGGCAAGGGCTAAAGGCAATGCTACAATACCTGCTGTAATTCCGCCAAGTACATTGCCACTAAGATTGCTGAAAATATTTTTGAACATAGATTATTGCGATTAAGTGCAGAAGTATTTTATCCTTACAAAATAAGAAAATCATTTTACTTCACCTTTGGCCTTACAGGTATTTATCGAAAAGAAATTTCTTTTTATCCTAGAGTTCCTTGATGTATTCCAACGGAATCCATCCATCCTTTCCGTCGGCTAACAAAATTCGACACCAATTATCTTCTTGACTGATAATTTTAACCTTGGTGCCTTCGTGAAGCTGAAAGATCGTTTCATCCCCCATCCTGGGGCCATTCTTCACATCGGCTGATTCGGCAAAAACAATGGCTTCTTTGTCAAATTCAGAAATATGATAGGTTCTGAAGGCCATGCTCAATGCAATCAGCCCCATAAAAACGGCTAGTAAGGAGGTTACAAAAAAGAATCGCTTGGTTCTTGAAGCCGCTGAAAAGTAATAACGAAGAAATAAAAACGTGAAGAATAATATTCCAAGCACGGCCATCCAAGCCCAGCTGTCGTAAGACATCAGACCGGAAATTTGTTGATCCCATTTCACAAAGAAAGTTTGTGGCAAAGGCTCGATCGCATCGACAGTAGCATTCTTCGCAAAGGCGAGGTTGTTCTGTATATCGGCATCATTCGGATCCAACAACTTTGCTTTTTCATAGTAATAGATACTTGGACCAATATGATGTAGTTGATAATGCGCATTGCCAATGTTATAATAGAGATTCGCAGAATGTTCCCCATTATTTAAGATCTTCATCCATTGCTGTAGCGCCTCTTCATACTTTTCAGCCCGGTATTGTTCCTTTCCCTGTTCGAAAAGGGACATGTTCTGAGCCATCCCTAAGAAAGGGATCAGTATAACAAGTAATCTTAACAACGTTCTCATAGCATTCATAGGTTAGCGAAATTGTTTGTCAATAACAGCCAGTAATTCCACGGCACTATTGTAATCTGTTTGGATCGAACCTCCCGCTGTTCCGGCATATCTCGCAAACTCACAACTTTTTAACAGGCCGATAAAGGAACCGACCGTAGGCTCATCTACCTGATGTTCCTGCAACAATTGTGAAATATGTTCTTTGGCCATTTCACTGGTTTCCAACAGTAATTTTGCCTTTAAATAATTATGCAATGCACGTTCCAGGGATTCGTAAAACAAGTCTTTATGAGAAAGATTCCTTTTGGCCTCTCCCAGATATTTTTTTGCCAATTGATTGACCTTCCTCAATCTATTTCCTTCCACATCCGCCAGGCGCTGTTTTCTTTTTCTGCCGATAAGGATAAACAACGGTATTATTGCCAATGGGAGCCCCATCAAGGACCAGAAAAGAGTCGATTTAAAGAAAGACTCCTGCTCAATAGGCTCCAGTGAAGCTTCCAGCTTAATATATTTAAATTGATCCGATTCCATCGTAACAACCTGTTTCTGATCAGAATTATCCGTTGTGACCGACGCCGTGAGCGGACCATTTTCAACTTCAATTAAGATCTCTTTGGAAGTAATGGATCGATACGATTCCGTTTTGGGATCGAAATAAGTAAATGTGATCGGCCGAATAGGATAATTCCCTTTGAGTTGTGGCACAATGGTATAATTTTCTGCTACCGATCCTGTCATGCCTGAAATTTGCGTTTTAATATTGTCGTCTCTAACAGGCTCATATACTTCCAACGTGCTTGGCAAAATTACTTTAGGCAGATCAAAAAGTTTCAGGTTCCCGTTTCCGGAGATCTTGACATTCAATTCCAGCGATTCATTGGCGTCGAGCTTAGTTTTACTGGCCGTTACATCAAACTTATAATCCCCCACCGCGCCTGAAAAATTTTCCGGCTTTCCGTTGAGAGGCAATGGTTTTACTTTGATCGTACTGTTTCCGGCCGAGATCGTTTTATTTACCCGAGTCATTAAAAATCGCCCTATAAAATCTCGCTTATTGGAGCGAACATCAATAGGCACATCCAATGTTAAAGGTTCAATGTTGAGCTCGCCGGTTTTTTGTGGATAGAGAACAGTGGTGCGGAGAATGACATACCGGTAATCTTCCCCATTATATTTCCCCTCATAAATCTTAAAGTTCCCCTGATTGTCAATATTCTGACTCCAAAAATCGGCATATTTCGGGGAATCTATTTCCCGCCAATTACTAGTAATACTTACTTCATTGGAAACATACAGTTTATAAACTACCGTAATGGCTTCATTCAAATAAGGGTTGGTGTTTGAAATTTCAGCCACTAAATGAACATTCTCGCTCGCTAAGTAATCCGCATTGTTCCCATCCTTAGGAATTTCTACCGCCGAAGTTACCTCAATGGATATAGGAGGTGACTTATAGATGGCTCCGTCAATTTCAATACTAGCCTGCCCGATCGTAAAGTTTCCTTTGGATTGAGGGGCCAGAAAATAGGAGTAGGTTTTAGAATAACTTCTTCTTCCGTTGATCCAAGAATTACTGATCGCTTGATTGGGCCCTCCCACTACTCGGAAACCATCAAAACCGGGAGGCACAAAGTTATCTCCGTCTTCATTCATCTCGAAATCCACGCGCAGACGTTCGTTAATCCCAAGTCGCTTCTTACTAACCTTGGCTTCAAAGTTTACCTGAGCCATTGAGACCGAGCAACTCAGTAAGAACAGGAATAGGTAGAAGACCTTTTTTGCTTTCATCATTACCAATCTTTAGTCGACTTTACTTTTACTCCTTTTTGTTTTTGAACATTTATTTTATCCTGAACCTTCTTCTCTTCATTGTTCATTGCCTCCAACAGACTCTTGATCTGCTGAGGGGACATCTGCCCGGGCACAGGTTGTTGGGGTTGTTCCTTCGGTTGATCCCCTTCCCCATTTTGATCCTTTTTGGGCTCATTGGGCTTTTCGTTCTCCCCCTTGTCTTCTCCCTGGTTTTGATCTTTTTGATCCCCCTGATCCTTTTTCTCCTGATCTTCTTTATTGTCGCCCTCCTTATTTTGGTCTTTATTGTCCTGGTTCTCCTTCTGGTCCTGGTTCTCTTTCTTATCTTGATCCTTATCATCTCCATCGCCGCCTTGCGGAGGATTCTTTTCCAACATTTCTTTGGCTAAGGCCAAATTATAACGCGTCTCTTCATCATTAGGGTTGTTGCGAAGCGCACTTTTATAGGCCTCTACTGCTTCCTGATACTTTTTTGCATTCATAAAGGTATTCCCCAAATTATGGAATGCTTTGTGCTTTTCAGCCTTGTTTTCAGCAATCGAAGCAGCTTGCTTATAACGCATCATCGCTTCATCATTTTTTGCCTTATTATAGTAAGCGTTCCCCAAATTGTATTTCCCTACTTCTTCCTTAGGATTAATGGCGATGGCCTTTCTGTAATTCACTTCAGCATCGACAAAATTATTTCCAAAAAGATTTTCATTCCCTGCTGCCAAAAGATCTCCGGATTCCTTCTCTATTTTGATTTGCTCCTTATTGACCTCGTTTTCTTGTGCCAGAATAATTCCGGACAAGGAGAAAAAAAACATTGCTAAAAAATTTATTTTTCTATTCATATCAATCACCTTCATTAAACAAATTCAACTTTTTCAACCATAAGGTCTTTCTTTCCAATAAAAGTAGATCAAGTACCAAAAATAACAGGGCACCCCCTAAGAACCATTGAAACTGGTCTTTGAAATCGGTAAACTGTTTAGACTCAAACTCCTTTTTGTCCATCCCGTTTAAGATAGCGGTGACAGATTCTATTACTTCCTTGGTATTGCTCCCATCAATATATTGCCCGTTAGCATTCGAGGCAATTTCCTGTAAGGTCTCTTCGCCTAGCCGGGTAATTACCTGCTCGTTATTTTCGTCTCGTTTGTAGAATTGTAAGATCCCATTCCTCTTGATCGGAATAGGCGCGCCATTAACCGTTCCAACTCCAATAGTGAAGATCTTGATCCCCATTTTAGCGGCTTCCTGCACGATGGACTTTACATTTCCTTCGTGATCTTCCCCGTCACTGATGATAAAAAGTACTCGGTTGGTCTGTTCTTCATCGTTGTAATAGGTCTCGGCCAAAGAGATCGCTTCTGTGATCGCCGTTCCTTGAGAAGAGACCATGTCGGTGTTCATGCTTCCCAAAAACAATTTTGCTGAAGAAAAATCAGTCGTGATAGGCACTTGGGGAAAAGCGCTGCCTGCATAGCCGATGATTCCCACCCGGTCCCCCGCCAGACTATTGATGATCTGGGTCACCAATTGTTTTGACTTCTCTAAACGGTTGGGTGCGATGTCTTCAGCCAACATACTTTTCGATACGTCTAAAGCAAAAACCACATCCACGCCTTCGCGCTTCACCGTTTCAATTTTTGTCCCGATCTTAGGATTCACTAAGGCAAAACTCAAACAAACCAACGCAAGTGATAAGACCACTATTTTTAAAATTGACTTAAATATAGATCTGTTCGGACTTAATCGCTTTAGTAATTCCGAATCGGCAAATTTTTGCTGTGTGCGCCGTCTCCAGATCAATACCCACAAGAAAAGTACCGCCAAAACAGGAATGGCGAAAAGCACATAAAAATAAATGGATTGTTCTAGTTGATACATCTGCTATACAAAACTTCTGAATAAGGTGTAACGAAACAATAATTCCAAACTCAATAACCCTAAGGCAAATAGCGCTAACGGGCGAAATTTTTCGTCGTAATTCTGATATTTAAATTCTTCTATTTCTGTTTTTTCCAACTTGTTTATTTCGTCATAGATCTCTTTTAATTTGGTATTGTTGGTGGCTCTAAAATAAAGCCCCCCTGTCGTTTGCGCAATTTCCTTTAACAGGGCTTCATCGATTTCAACCTGAACATTGCCGTACTGAAATTGACCATTTGGGCGAATTCCGATAGGAGAAACGGCCAATCCATTGGATCCAAGTCCGATCGTATATACTTTGATCCCAAATTCAACGGCCAATTCACTGGCAGTTCTGGGATCGATAAATCCGGAATTATTCACCCCATCTGTTAAGAGAATAATTACTTTACTCTTCGCACGACTATCTTTCAATCGGTTGACTGCCGTGGACAATCCCATCCCGATCGCAGTTCCTCCCTCAATGATGGTATTGTATTGAATATCTTTTAAAGAACTAAGGACAATACTTTTATCACTTGTAAGCGGGGTCTTGGTATAACTTTCCCCGGCATATTCTACCAGTCCGATTCGATCATTCGGGCGACCGTTAATAAATCTTCCCGCCACTTCTTTTAACGCCTCCAATCGATTAGGTTTTAGATCCCGGGCCAACATACTTGCCGACACATCGATGGCCATCACAATATCGATCCCACTGGTGGTCTTAATTCGGGTGTCCTCATCTACCGTACGAGGACGAGCCATGGCAATGATCATCGCTGAGAGCGCCAACAAACGTAATATAAATAGAAATGGGCGCAGTTTAGCCAACCAATTCCCGGAGGTCTTAAAACCCTTTATATTTGATATTCTAAGTTCTGCAGTCTGTTTATTAGTTTTGAAAATATGCCATACAATCAGTAGTGGCAGTACTAAAAACAGCCAGAAAAATTGAGGATTGACAAATTCAAAGTTGTTAAACATTAGGATTCTTTTTTAGATACTCCCTCGGCCACTTCCAGCTCTACCGAATTAATAATGCGATTTCTAATTTCCCCGGCATATTTTCCATCATCTTGATATACGATGAGTACCGTTTGAATTCCTCCCTGCTGCGCAAAAATGAGCAGCTCATAGGTACTTTTCTTTTTCAACATCTTATTTTCGGAAACTTGCACATTAAATTCCCCATAGGCTTTTAATCCTTTGATTCCTTTATCCGTTTCAAAGTCATCCCTTTTAACGATCATGTTCTTGGCTCCACTGCTTTCCAATTCATTCAAGGCACTGTCTAGCGCAAGGTTCAGGTCTACTTCTTGATCAGATTGATTCAATTGCATGGAAGAAACACTCACAAACAAGGGGTCTTTTAAGTTTCCAAGAGCAAATACCGCCATTTTTTGTAGTACCGGCTGCATATTTTCCGGGACAGAATCCCCAATTCGTATTAAGACCTGAGGGGTGTCCAAGATCACAGACGGAGTGCCATATTCACTTTTATACCATCTGCCTTCTGCAAATTCCCTCAGCTCATTGCCAACTATTTTATCTTTTAGATTGTCAAATCCGGTGACACTTCCATAGATCAAAGCGGCGATCACTATCGCTGCCATCACGCCCGAAATACCATAGACCCATTGTCTGCGTTTTCTTCTTTTCTCGAGCATTTCCAAATAGGCTTCATTCTGTTGAAGTTCTTCTTCGGTGGGCTCCGGAAGCGCTTCATGCGTTTCATTGATAATCGCTTCAATATGCGATCGATCTTGTTGGGCCTGGTATTCATCCAATGACATTTTAGCAAATTTTACCAGATCTGCTCGCTTTAAAATGGCATCTAATTTGCGAATCGTCTCCGAATCAAAATTAAAATGTCCGGAATCCTTGTGTAATAAAAGGCGTTCGATCAATTCGTCACTCGTGCTTTCCATGGCTTTGTCATCCACTTCACGGTCCAAATAACGTTTAACAATTTCTGTAAGTGAGGAATAATAGGCTTTGCTTTTATTCTCCCTTAGAAATTCAGAGGCATCTAATTTTTCCAGTGCGACCATGGCTTCCTCATAGGGAGGTAACAGCCTTTCTCGCTCTTCTTTTATTTTTTTTCTTCGGATGAAGTAATAGGTTAATCCCAGCAAGACAATAAACGGCAGCAGCCACCAAAATAGTTTTGAATAATCAAAAGGAGGATCCCCTACCTCAATAACCGGTTTAATATCAAACATCTTCTGCTTGGTGGTATCCACAGGAACATCCCGAACCGTTACAAAGAGCGAATCTGTAGTAAAGGGTTTTTCATTAATGACAATCCGTTGTGATGGGATAAAATAGGCCCCGGAATCAAATTGGGTAAGTCCGTATTTCTTGATCAACTTATACCGGGCGTCAAAATAACTTGTATCCACTTTATACGATTCAATGACCTCCAAGGGCGAAAAGCTTTGCCCTTCAGGGAATAGCACCAGGTCTGTGGTGTCGGCCTGAACTTCTATCGTATATTTGATCTCTTCTCCAATTCGGATGAGGGTGGTATCGATGGAGCTGGTAACTTGCGAAAAAGTCGATAAAATGGGGAATAACAGGAACAAGCTCATCGAAATATTCTTGAGCATCTTAATCTTATTTTGATGATGGTCCAATTTCATTTTAAATTCCCCTTATCGTTTTTTAAAATACCCCAATAATTTCTTTACATAACTTTCATCGACTCTACAATCCACGACGCCCGCTCCACTTTTTCGAAAAGCATCATTAAAGGCGTCTACACGTTCCCGGTAATAGGAATGGTAATGGTTACGGACCTTTTTAGAGGCGGTGTTCACCAACAGTAATTCGCCGGTCTCCTCATCCTTCATTTGAACCATTCCCAGATTGGGGATGGCTTCTTCCCTTTCGTCATACACCCTAATTCCGGTTACATCGTGTTTCCCTGAAACAATTCTCAAGGTGTCGGCATATCCTTCTGTAATGAAATCAGACAAGACAAATACGATCGCCTTTTTCTTCATGACATTGGTAAGGTATTTTAGTGCATGTGACAAGTCAGTTAACTGACTCCCCGGATTAAATTCCAAAAGCTCTCGTATAATAAGAAGCACGTGAGATTTTCCTTTTTTGGGCGGAATAAACAGCTCTATTTTATCTGTAAATAGGATCAGTCCGATCTTGTCGTTGTTTTGTAATGCTGAAAACGCCAGTGTCGCGGCAATTTCAGTGACAATTTCATTTTTGAATTGGTTTTTTGTTCCGAAGAATTCAGAACCGCTGATATCCACCATCAGCATCATGGTAAGTTCACGCTCTTCCTCAAAGACCTTGACATAAGGTTCATTATAACGGGCCGTAACATTCCAATCGATACTTCTTACATCGTCGCCGTATTGATACTGACGAACCTCACTGAAAGTCATCCCTCGCCCCTTAAAAGTACTATGGTACTCTCCCCCGAACACATGATCGCTCAGGCGGCGAGTCTTGATCTCTATCTTTCGTACTTTCTTAAGAAGTTCTTTTGTGTCCACAGTAATGGATTAAGGTTTCAGGTTAAAGGTTGGTTAACTTGTAACTTTTAAACTCCTAGGGAACTTCAATTACGTTGACAATTTTATTGATAAGGTCTTCTGAAGTCACATTTTCAGCTTCCGCCTCGTAGGTAATTCCTATACGGTGTCTCAATACGTCATGAACCACGGCGCGAATATCTTCAGGAATCACATACCCACGGCGTTTGATAAAAGCATAACACTTGGCCGCTAAGGCCAAATTGATACTTCCCCTTGGAGAGGCACCAAAGCTGATGAGTGGCTTAAGTTCGGATAATCCATATTTTTCAGGATTTCTGGTCGCAAAGATGATATCAAGAATGTACTTCTCAATTTTTTCATCCATATATACTTCCCGAACGGCCTGTTGTGCTTTTTTAATTTGATCCAGTGTTACCACCGGGTTGATATCGGCGTAATCTCCTTTGAGGTTCTGACGGATGATCAATTGTTCCTCGTCTAACTTGGGATACTTGATCACCGTCTTCAGCATAAAACGGTCGACCTGAGCTTCCGGTAACGGATACGTTCCTTCTTGTTCGATCGGGTTTTGTGTGGCCATCACCAAAAAGGGTTTTTCCAAGATAAAAGTGGAATCCCCGATAGTTACCTGCTTTTCCTGCATCGCTTCCAATAAAGCGGATTGCACTTTTGCCGGGGCTCGGTTGATCTCATCCGCCAAAACAAAATTGGCAAAGATGGGACCCTTTTTAATGCTGAAATCATTTGACTTCATGTTATAAATCATAGTTCCTATCACATCCGCCGGAAGTAGGTCCGGAGTGAACTGAATCCTGCTAAATGAACCATGTACAGCTTTTGCCAAGGTATTAATGGCCAATGTTTTGGCTAATCCCGGAACTCCTTCCAATAAAATATGACCTTGGGCCAACAGACCGATCATCAATCGTTCGATCATATGTTTCTGACCTACAATAACTTTATTCATCTCTAAAGAAAGAATGTCTACAAAAGCACTTTCTCTTTCAACCTTTTCATTGAGTGCTCCAATATCCATCGTAGCTGTAGTTTGTTCCATAATTTTATGTATTAGATCTACCTGTTAAAATTCCCCGCAAATTGCCTATTATAAATCAAAATTGATGTTAACAATTGGTTAAAAAATATTATAAATAGAGGGGTTAACAAAGATTTATGTATCCGGAAATAAGTATTTTTATTGAATTAAAAAAGTAGTTTTATGAAACCAAATTTTTCAAGAATTATTCAAGGTTGTATGGGATGGGGTGCCTGGGGAAGTAAATTTTCCACGCAAGAAATGATTGAAATGATCGAACATACCCTTTCAACGGGGATTACCTCTTTTGATCATGCCGATATTTATGGAGACTATACCACGGAAGCCGACTTTGGCAACGCTTTAGCTGCCAGCGGTATCGCGCGCGAATCCATCCAATTGATCTCTAAATGCGGTATTCAATACGCGGCTGAAACCAGACAGCACGAATTGAAACACTATCAATACGATGCCGACTATATTGTTTGGAGTGCCGAAAAATCCATCAACGATTTACAATGTGACTATTTGGACCTGTTGTTATTGCATCGCCCCAGTCCGCTGATGCAGCCCGATGAAGTGGCAAAAGCAGTTGACAAGCTTCTATCTGAAGGAAAGATCAAATCGTTCGGAGTTTCCAATTTTACCCCCTCTCAATCCGATTTAATTGGTTCAAAAAACACCGTGTCCTATAATCAAATTGAATTTTCATTGACTTCCCATGAAGCGCTATTCAATGGAAGTCTGGACCATATGTACACGAATGGAATTACTCCCATGTGTTGGAGTCCTTTAGGGGTGGTATTTAAAGAAAAGAACGACCA
The DNA here is from genome assembly GCA_024643385.1 of Flavobacteriaceae bacterium. Lineage (GTDB taxonomy): Bacteria > Bacteroidota > Bacteroidia > Flavobacteriales > Flavobacteriaceae > JAHEMZ01. The sequence continues at coordinate 14,437 of JAHEMZ010000047.1, forward strand.
AACCTATCGAATTCACAGTGTTCTCGGAGACCTCTCGGATAAGTATAATGTTTCCAAAGATCAATTGCTGCTCGCCTGGATACTAAAACATCCCTCACAAATATATCCGGTGATCGGAACTACTTCCAAAGAACGAATTCGAGCGGCAGCCAATGCAGTGAACATAGAATTGACCGAGATAGACTGGTTCCAGTTATTAGTGGCCAGTCAGGGGCACAAAGTGCCCTAAATTTATGGTGTGTTCAATTCTCCACCATTTATTTGAACGTCTCAAGGGGAAATTCCTTAATAGCCCATAAGATGTGAATTAATTTAATATACCAATGCATAGCTTCAACTTTAATAGTGTATTAACTTTTAATCCTATTAAAGAAGTTTTACCTTTAGACTATGATAAAAATGAATACAAAAACGGCCCTGATCACTGGGGCGACTTCCGGAATCGGGAGAGCAGCAGCACGAATTTTCGCGGATCATGGAGTACGTCTCATCCTATGTGGAAGAAGGCAAGATCGATTGGATGCCATCACGAATGAGCTGGCTCAAAAAACGGAGGTGATGACCCTGAACTTTGACGTCCGCGATAAAGATTTGGTCTTCGAAAAAATTCAACAACTCCCTGAATCTTTTCGGCAGATCGATATTCTGCTGAACAATGCCGGGAACGCTCACGGATTGGACCCCATTCAAACCGGTAGCCTGGACGATTGGGACGCCATGTTGGATATCAATGTAAAAGGACTGCTCTATGTATCAAAAGCGGTGCTCCCGGGCATGATCGAACGGCATTCCGGGCATATCATCAACATAGGATCGACCGCCGGAAAAGAAGTGTATCCCAATGGAAATGTATACTGCGCCAGCAAACATGCCGTAGACGCGATCAATCAGGGAATGCGTATCGACCTAAACGGAAAAGGAATTCGAGTGGGAGCGATCAATCCCGGGATGGTCGCTACCGAATTTAGCGAGGTGCGTTTTAAAGGAGATACAGAACGTGCCGCCAAAGTATACCAAGGTTTTACTCCCTTGCAACCTGAAGATATCGCCGATATCATCTGGTTCACTGTAACACGTCCGGCACATGTGAATATAGCCGACTTGACCGTGATGAGTTTGGATCAGGCTTCCTCCACTATTGTGAATAAACAATGATCAATAAACGCCTTTTAATTAAAAATCTACTTGCCCATAATGATGAGAGTAGCTTTTATGATAAAAAGCGAAAGATTGAACTAGGGACCAAAGAGGGTAAAGCGAAGTTTTTAAAACACATCTGCGCACTCAGTAACAGCAACCCTAAGAACAATAGTTATATAGTGATCGGGGTAGAAGACGAAACCAACGAAATTAATGGGGTCGATTTTTTTGATGACAGTAAAATTCAGAACCTGGTCAATGCCTATCTTACCAATCCGCCACTGATCGCCTATGAAAATGTCATGTTCCCTCATTTACCTGCGGATAAGGTTGTAGGCTTGGTTACGATCCGACCCACAGGGGAAATTACCTCGCTGCGGAAGAATATTTGGAAGTACTGGGGCGGCTCCATCTTCCTGCGGGATGGAAGCATCTCTATGCCTAAGGACTTTGATATCGTGATTAAGGATGTCAACTCGGAAATTGTTCGATCCATCGAAAACCAATCCAAAAATAATATAGAATATACCCTGGATGGGGTGATGGACTTTATTAATAACCGTCACAGTGACCTGGAATCCCACTACAAGGTATTTAAGGAGCAATTTGTGGTCTGTTGGGCAGGGCACACCAAGCATGTGAACGGAATGGACTATTATTCACGTGTAGATATTGAATTGATCAATGAGCAGGTGCGTTTGTTCTATTCAGCCTTGGATGAAATAAGTATAGATTATAATCAGGATTCTTTTAAAATTACGGAGTATGTTCGTCTGGGCTTAAATGAACAATATAGGTATTACCCATTAGAAGAATTGACGATCACCTTTCGTGAAAACGGTTCCTATCTGATCGATTCACAACTTATATTTGAACCGCCACAATTCAATAAGCGAACGCTGTATCATATATACAATGCCAACAATGCCTTGCTGGAAAAACTTAAAAAGAACATTCCTTTGGTCGCACGAGAAGAAAGAGATTTACAAAAGCTCCCGGCCACCTACCTCATCTGTTTCTTGAACGATTTTCAAGACGCCAAAGAAAAATTACTGGAATCACAGTCTCTTTTGAAACAAATCAATGGAAATGTATACCAATCGTTTAAGGATGCTGCGCGTATTCTTAGAAAAGTAAAATACAGTTAACATTGTATTATATATTATTTCATAAATTTAATTCAATTCATAAAACACTAGATCATGGGAATATTTGATACGATCAAAGAAAAACTCAGCAACGAATTTATTGACATCATCGAGTGGCTAGATTATACGGATGATACCATATGTCATCGGTTCGAACGCTATCAAAACGAAATAAAGAACGGCGCCAAGCTTATTGTTCGGGAAGGACAAACGGCCGTGTTTATCAATGAAGGTCAATTGGCAGATGTCTTCAAACCCGGCACCTTTACCTTAACCACGGAAAATATGCCTATTCTGGCCACCCTTAAAGGATGGAAATATGGTTTCAATAGTCCGTTCAAGGCGGAAGTGTATTTCGTAAATACCCACTTATTCACCGATGAAAAATGGGGAACCAAAAACCCTATCACGTTGAGTGATGAGCGTTTCGGATTAGTTGAAATCAGAGCCTTCGGAACCTATGCCTATCGGATCTCAGATGCCGGGAAGTTCATCATCGACATTGTAGGAACAGACAATAACTTTACCAACTTCGAGATCAACGAGCATTTAAAAAGCTTGATCGCTACCCGATTTACCGATACCGTTGGAAAGGCAAATCTTCCTATTGAACTCTATGCCGCCAATACCACGGAATTGAGTGAGACGTGCAAGGAGGTGATGAAACCGGAATTTACGAGTGTAGGGATCGGTTTGGAAAAATTCTTTATCGAGAATGTATCCATGCCGGAGGAGCTTAAGAAAGAGATCTTCGAATACAGCCGAATTGATAAATTAGACCTTGACAAGTTGACCAAATTTAAAACTGCCAAGGCCATTGAAGCTGCCGCTTCCAATGAAGGAGGAACTGCCGGTGCCGGTATGGGAATGGGAATGGGGTTTGTGATGGCACAACAAATGGGGCAAATGATGAATCCGCAGGGAACTGGTCAGGCTCCACAACCAGCCGCTCCCGCACCTCCGCCAATTCCGATCGCGGTACAGTATTACTATGCCTCCAACGGACAACAGATGGGTCCAGTCACCATGGAACAATTAAGTGCCCTTTTTGCCAATCGAACGGTCAATAGAGACTCCCTGATCTGGAAACAAGGCATGGCCGGTTGGACCGCTCTGAAAGACGTGGAAGAACTGAAAGCGTTTCTGGGAGGTAATACCCCGCCACCACTTCCGGGAGCATAATTTTAACCTGCCGGTTATAAAGAATGCAGACCCCGAACGAACAAAAATCCGAGTTAAAGAAATCCTGCGTCAATTGCGGGGCGGAATTGTTGTATGCCCCTGGAACGACTGAATTAAAATGTGAGTATTGCGGCTATCAACAAGAAATTCCTCCTTCCGAACGCAGTTTTGAAGAATTAGAGCTAAAACCCTATTTGGAAGCATTAGGAGATGAGTCTCACAGCATGGAGATCTCTATGATCCAGTGCAAGAACTGCGGGGCGAATCAGCACATTGAGGAAAATTATAAATCGTTGCATTGCGTCTATTGTAACATGCCCTTGATCATTGAAGATGCAAAGAAGGAAGCATGGATCTTACCGGGGGCTATCGTCCCTTTTCAGCTGGACCAGAAGAAGGCCCATCTCATGTTTCAAAAGTGGGTGAAAAGTTTATGGTGGGCTCCCAACAAATTGCATAAGGCGAGTTTGGACCCTCAGAACACCAAAGGTCTCTATGCCCCTTACTGGACCTTTGATGCCCAACTTTCAGCAGATTATACCGGGCAGCGAGGAGATTATTATTATGTAACCGTTCCGTATACTACGACTTCAAATGGGAAAACTGTTACTCGAACACGTCAAGAAAGACGCACCCGTTGGACCCCTGCCTTCGGAAGTATTTCCGGGTTTGTGGATGATACTTTGATCAAGGCCTCTCAGCAAAATTCCGGAAAGATTCCGGCCAAAGTCGCCAACTGGAACTTAAATGAATTAAAACCATTTGATAGCGGTTACCTGTCCGGTTTTGTGACCGAAAAATATACCATTCCTTTAAAGGAAGGTCATT
>JAHEMZ010000087.1 GCA_024643385.1 Flavobacteriaceae bacterium
ACGTCGAAGGGCTAAAAATGTCCACTGGACATTTTTTTAACGCTCGGTCCGGTCTGGACGACCCCGGAACCTTTCTAGTTTTGGATGGTTAACCTAGATATACCAACGATTCAAATAAGATTTACCATTAGCAACTACACTTTATCTTCCACTGCGGCACGACCCATAATTACGAAGTGTTAAATGTTTTATAATAAATCAATTGACTGACCAAAGTCATTTAAAAAAAGGTTTAAATCTATTAATTTATTCAACTTATCATTTGTCATCAATCGCAACTTTTTGGCAAGAAATGATGCAGAATCAATTAATACCATTCGTTCTTTGATGACCTAAAAATTTAAAAGTCATGAAAACAAAATTATTCACAATTCTATTGAGTTTGTTTTGGCTCAATATTTATTCTCAAATCGATTTTCAGGAACATTTAATTGCAAATCTAACATGGCCCGCAGATAGTTATGCAGCCGACATAGATGGTGATGACGATATGGATATAGTGATTGCTTCCGTGTTTTTCATCAATTGGTATGAAAATATAGATGGGCAGGGAAATTTTACAGAACGTATTATAACACAAATTTTCAATGATGATTGGGGAACCACAGTATGCGCCAAAGATATTGATGGTGACAATGACATTGATGTGGTTTCTGCCCACCTCACTCATATTTCCTGGCACGAGAACATAGACGGCGATGGGAATTTTGAAGAACATATTATTGCCGCAAATATTGATGGCTGGATCGAAGCCTATATCGAAGATATCGATGGAGATAATGATATGGATATTATATCATTTGCAAATAGTGAAAACAAAATAGCTTGGTACGAAAATATAGATGGGCATGGAAATTTTAACGAACACATCATATCAACACATACAAATTCTCCAACAGGAATATACGCAGAAGACATAGACGGTGACCTAGACATGGATATAATTACATCTTCATTATCATTTAATGGGCTTACCTGGTTTGAAAATAGTGACGGACAAGGAAATTTTTTGGAGCATGATATTCCCATGAGCGACGGTTTTGCGAGATCAGTTTACGCAAAAGATATTGACGGTGACAATGATACGGATGTGCTTTCATCATCAAACACGGCAATTACATGGCATGAAAATTTGGATGGGCAGGGGAATTTTGTTGAACATATTATAACAACAGAAGTGACAAATTCTGGCGCAATATATTCAGAAGATATGGATAATGATGGCGATAATGACGTCCTGTTTACTTCAGGTGAAGTTTTACAAAGTAATCAGAAAATTGTTTGGTGTGAAAATGTGGATGGCCAAGGGAATTTTGTTGAACATATTATTGCATCAAATCAAGGAGTTCCAAATTCTGTGTATGCTAAAGACCTAGATAAAGATAATGACATTGACATTATTTCTACTATGATTCCTGAATCTACACCAGGTAAGGTAGCATGGTATGAAAATTTAGGTGCCTTAGGCATGCAGGACCATTTCAATACAATCTGTCAGGCCTTCCCTAATCCAACCAACGGAATCTTATATGTAGAAACAAATTTAGCTGTCGAAACTATAGATGTTTATAATGTTTCAGGACAATTTCTTAAGTCTAACTCATATAAAAATACTATTGATCTTACAGATTTAGTTAATGGTATCTATTTGATAAAAATAACAGATGTAAAAGGAAGATCAAGTGTCAAAAAGGTGATAAAAATAGAATAGTAGCTTATTGTTAATGGTGGTTAGTAGGTGCGACCTTTTTCCTTTTTAAGGTGAAAAAAGGGGTATTTTGTAGATACTATCACCCAAACAAAAAAAGCCCTTCCCTTGAATCAAGTTCAGGGAAGGCGCCCGGAAAGCCTGCCTGCCGGTTTACATACCGAAGGTATGCAGGAAGGGCATCTTATTGGCGCTCTCCTTAGGAGTCTTCGCTGGTAAACCAGGGCTGAAACATCAATCTGAATTGTCAAGGAGTTATAGGATGCTTTGCCTCTTTTCTAGAGTTTTCCCTAAAGGTTAAGCTATTTGAAATTATCGTTCGATATTAAAAAGTCCGCTATATTATTTTTCTTTAAGTCTCTCGAGTATTTGACCCAAACATGCATTAAATAGAACGATCCTAGTATAAAAGGGGCAATAAAAACACTATTCTCAGCACCAAATTCACCACCACTCAACCAATCGGAAGCAATTGGATTTTGAGCGATCAAGGAGGGAGATTTATGCCCACTTGATGCAAATCCAAAAATGGAAGCTTGAAAGAAATTCCATCCTAAATGTAAACCAATAGGTAACCACAATTGCCCCGATTTTAAATAAGCATAAACCAACTTCAATGTGATAATCATGATTAAAACCGTGCTTAAAATGGTTGCGCTTGGATTTAAAGCGTGGATCAATCCAAAGCCAATCGTAGAAATTATAATCCCCCATTTTAGATTTAATCCACGTGCAATATTTTGAAGTAGGATCCCTCTAAAAGCTAATTCTTCCCACCATGCGACAATGACGAATTGAAAGAAAACAGTCAATGCCACCCATACCCCGGCCGTAGTAAAATTTGAGAGGGTATGCGCATCATCTTTCCACCAACTAAGGCCTTCAAATTCAATAAATCCTAAGCCTAAAAGAGTTCCATACATCAATGCCATTATTACTGCACTTATTAAGATCCCGATAAAAAGATCTTTTAGGGCATAAGTGCCTTTTAAGCCCAAGGATTTGACGGGTTGTTTACTGATATATTTTGTGGTGATCCATACCGCCACGGTTGCTGTTATTCCTAAAAGAAAAAACCATAAGGCTCCACCCCCCTTTAAGCTTCCTAAGATAAATCGAACCCCGGACGTTAATCCCATATTTAAGGTTGCGAACAACAAGATAAAAATTAGAATTCGCCATCCGGCTCTTAGGATTTGTGAATTTGGATTTATAAATACGTTTTTCATAGTGCTTATTGATTACAGTTATCTTTAATTTTATTAAGAATGCGCTTAAGGTCCTCCTGATCCTTGCTAGAGACCCCTTGTAACGCAATAGTTCTATTAGCCTTTATTATTTCCGGAAGTGCATTCACCACATCTCTACCCTTCTTAGTGATCACAATTCTATAGCGCCTTAAATCGTCTGAATTGATTTCTCGCTCAATGAATTCATTTTTCACCATGGCATTGATCATTCTAGTTAATGAAGCATTGTCTTTAAAAAGTAACTTAGCCAGTGCCACCTGATTTAATTCCGGATGTTTATCTATGTATATAAGCGCCAAACCTTGATCTATGGTTATGTTGTCAATCTTCGCTACTATATTTTGTTGCGCCAGTTTTCGATAGGACTTGATTGTGCTTTCGATAGCATGAAATACGGTCTCTGAGGGTAAAATAAGTTCCATATGATTTATTTGATACGTTATTGTTTGATATATCAAATATATACAATAAAATGATTTCAGCAAGAAAAATCCAAAACTTTTTTTCATAAGTGCTTTATGGGAAACCTTATGGAAGTCTTTTTAAGTAGTAAATAGGGGAATTTAGTAGATAATATTCCCCCAATCCCCGTCTTGCGGGATTAGCCTGCCTACCGCAGGCAGGTGAACTCGATTAAGCGAATCGAAGATTCGCTATCTCGCCAACAAAAAAAGCCCATCCCTTATTTCGTGAGACGTTAGAAGTGAGAGGTGAGACGGGCGTAAAGCGTAAAGCGAAATTAGTACAGGTCAAGAATGTCTTACGCCTTACTGCCTACCTACGATAGGTAAACTCACCGTTCACTGCTCACGCTGCCGAAGGCAGCCACCACATGGCCCCGAAATCGGACTAGAGCGCGACAAGCACAAGCAACACCATTCATTTATATTGTGCAGTTGTTAATTTTTTGCAGCTTACTACTTAAGATAAGCATCAATGTTATTTAGCACTTCTTCCATCCCGGCTTTTGTGTCCTTACATCGTATTAAATAAATGCGAATAAATCGGTTCAAATAACTCAATTGATAAGAAAAATCTTCATCTAATATGGCCTGTTTATCAAAAGCATATTTATTTTTTAAAACGTCCGAATAATGTCTACTCTCCCACTCCAGCTGCCCCGTTCTATCATCTAAAATAACCCCATTGTAGGCAACTCGTTCATAAAAATGCTCGTATAAATTTAATATGCTACGCTTTAATTCCTCATTTTTTATATGATCCATTAGTCCTGCATTGTTCGCTGCATTATAGGTGCCCACTGTAGGGAAGAAAGTAAAATTATCTCCAGGGTCATAATACTTAATAGAGTCATTTAAAATTGTTGTTTTAATGGATGGCTTTTTACCTAGTTCAATGAACTCTGAAATAAGGTTAAACCGCGTAGTTTGAGCCTCTGAAACTTTCTCTATTTCGCTTAGGTCATTTTTTAAATCGGATTTTAAGCCAATAAGAAATTGTGTTATTCGCTCTTCGGTTTTACGGTTTTCATTCCAATTGTTGATGCCTAGGGCAATGAGTATTCCAATGACAACAAGAATGATCTCCCCGAGGGCGTAAAAAAGGTATTTGCTGAATTTATTTTCTGAAACCAGCCGTTGGCGGATTCTACGGAAGAACTTGATCATGAGGTTGGTCGTTAGTGTTCTAAAGATAATAAGATTTTAAAGACCTCCCCAAACAAAAAAAGCCCATCCCTTATTTCGTGAGACGTTAGAAGTGAGAGGTGAGACGGGTGTTAGGCGTTAAGCGTTAAGCGTTAAGCGTTAAGCGAAATTAGTACAGGTCAAGAATGTCTTACGCTTCACTGCTCACGGCTCACTGCTCACGGCGCCACAGGCGCATCCCCAAACAAAAAAAGCCCTTCCAAACGGAAAAGCTTCTCATTGGTAGTACCCAACTTGATTGGGTATCTAAACCAC
>JAHEMZ010000007.1 GCA_024643385.1 Flavobacteriaceae bacterium
TTATTCTATAAGACCTACCGGTTTCGACGGAGCCATAATTGACATATTCGAATATTCCATTGGGCCAATTCACTGCAATATTGGTGATCTTTGAATCATCTCCCAATCCGATTTCAGCCTGAAGGCTATTGGCGCCAAAACTTCCACCGGAATTAATAGTCATATAAATTTCTCTTGAAGCACCTTTGCTGTTTTCAGCGGTAATTTTTACTCGCGCGCCAATGGCAGCCCGATTGGTCTTTGTCCCCACTAGTTTTAGCGTTACCCATTGTTTGTCGTTTCCGGGATTTTCGAAAAAGGCATTTTGAAAGATGTCTCCTGTGAGCGCACCGCCCATCACCGCATAGATATCCTGATCCCCATCATTGTCAATATCGGCAAAAGCAATGCCGTGACCTTTTTGCACATGGCCAAAATTACCGGAATAAGTTACATCCTGAAAATTCAATCCGGCATTATTTCTAAACATTCGATTGGGAACCACAGAACGGAAGTCCGGAGCACCGGTGCCCAGATAGAAATCTAAAAACCCGTCATTATCGAGATCTCCAAAATTACACCCCATGGTAGGTAGAATCCGATTCAAATGAGCGTTATTGGTTACATTTTGAAAGCTGCCATTTCCCAGGTTTTTATAGAGTCGGGGAACATCTGCGTGTTTCTTTTTTCCCAAATAATCGGCAGCCACTTCATAACTGGCGTCTTTAAAAGTATAGCTGTCATAGGCAGAAACAAATAGATCCTCATCCCCATCATTGTCATAATCGAAGAACCAGGTGGGAAAACTTTCGATGGGTTCTGTCACCCCGGCCGATTGGCCTATTTCATCGAAAGACCATGATTGAGCAGCTTCACCCTTATTTACAAAAAGTTTGTTGGAGCCGGTAAGGATAGATACATATAAATCCGTCAAGCCGTCATTATTGAAATCACCGGCGGTGGTACCTTTTACATAGGCTGAAAAGGAAAGTCCCAATTTTTCACTGACTTCTTGGAAGGTTCCATTTTTCTGATTTTCATACATTTGAACAGGATGAACCTCGGTCGAAGCATGTGTTTCATTCCCTACAAATAAATCGATCCAGCCGTCGTTGTTATAATCCATCCACACGGCACTTTGTGTGGGGTGTTCTCCATAAATCCCTGCCTCAATGGTCACATCGGTAAAGGTGCCATCTCCGTTATTTTTCATCAATGAATTGGGTAGATGACCCATCCATGCATAGCCGCTCCAGGCTCCTCTTAAACAATAGAAATCCAAAAACCCATCATTGTTGTAATCGGCCTGAATTAAATTCAAGCCGCCGGTAAGCCCTTTTAGTCCTGACTTTTCCGTCTGATTGGAAAAAGTACCATCTCCTTCATTCTTGAAATAGGTAAGATGTCCGGACAGGCCCCAGGAAGAAACCAGGATGTCAATAAATCCATCGTTGTCAAAATCATCGGTAATTACACCCCCTGCCAATTCATTTACATCAATTCCCAGAAACATGGAAATATTCTCCCACGCGGGTAGGGGATACTCCGAAGCAAATGCCTTAGGCGGTATGAGAAGGGATCTAGGTACATTTTCAGGGTATTCTCCCAAAGTCATATATGCTAGATTCAATAACCATTGACTCTGTAGATCGTCCGGAAAGACAGCCAATATATTCTTGTAAATTTCAATGGCGTGTTCCGAACCACTTCGATCCGAATGAATCCCCTTACCTTTGATCGGAAACAAACATGATTCCGTAGTATGGTTATCTCTACAATTGGTCTGTTCTCCAATTCTCAGGTAACTTAAGGCTAATACCTCATGCAAAGTTTTTGTATTGGGATTAATAATCTTATTCTCCGGAAGAAGTTGTAGTATCTCTTCAAATACTTGTACCGATTCTTCAGATCTTCCAACATTCAACAGACATTTTCCATACTCAACATACAGCTGAAGATTTAATTTATTCTGGGCCTTTTGGGCCTTCACCTCCGCCTCGATCATATTCAATTTTTCCGTCATTTCATAAGGGTGATTCCTGTAATTGACTTTTGATTTTATCAGTGCAATGCTATCCATCATTTGCAAGGTTCCCGGACTCAAGACTTTTTTTTCTTGTACTTCGCTCATTAACTTTGAATTGTTTTCATCTTGATTTTTACAAGAAGAAAACAGAAAAATTGAGAAAAATATAATAAGTAATATTTTTGGACTCATAGTAGGTGATTGTAATCATTGAATTCAGCAAGTTAATAATTCAAAACTATTTATTAATGAATTTTGGAAAATTCAAATACCATGGATCCCGATTTTCAATTTTCGCAAAAAACTTTGCTAATATCACCATTTGAAACCTACAGGAATCTACTATGATTAAAGATCCTTTTGCAATTTTTGAGTCACAATAAATGACTTTAGTCATGTTTTTTGGAGGTTTAGTTTCCGAAATTTATAGGTGACCGAAAAGACATTTACCATGAACCAGAAAACACCTATTTCCACCATAATGACCAAGAAGGTGATCACTCTAAGCCGTGGTGACAGCTTGGAAATGGCTGAGCATTTATTCAAGTCGAAAAAAATACGACACATACCTGTTGTAAAAGGAAAGCACATTATAGGGATGTTGAGTTATACAGATCTGTTGCGTATTAGTTTCGTAGATGCTATTGACGAAACTGACATGGATGTGGATGCCGTGGTGTATGAAATGTTTACGATCGAACAGGTGATGGCAAAAAATCTGGTGAGTGTCACTTCGACGACAACGATCAAAGAAGTGGCAGAAATTCTATCCAAGCGCGAATTCCATGCGATTCCGGTGGTAGATGATGGTGTTTTGGTGGGAATCATTACCACCACAGACCTGATCAACTATTTACTGCAACAGTATAAATAAGCTTTAATAAGGGCCAGCGGCTAAGACCGTTATAACTGATTCACTGTTCTTCGAAGCGCGGTAAGATCGGTAAGCAGTTTTTCCAATAAACTCAGATCGAGCATATTCGCACCGTCACTTTTGGCATTTTTTGGGTCGAAATGTGTTTCGATAAAGATTCCGTCCACACCTACGGCAATACCCGCTTTCGCAATCGTACTGATCATTTCCGGTCGTCCTCCGGTCACTCCTGCAGACTGATTAGGCTGTTGCAGACTATGCGTCACATCCAAGACCGTTGGGGCGTATTGGCGCATGGTAGGGATACCGCGGAAATCGACGATCATATCTTGGTACCCGAACATGGTGCCTCGATCGGTGATCAATACCTGTTCATTGTTGCAATCGGTGACCTTGGTCACGGCATGCTTCATACTTTCCGGACTCATAAACTGCCCTTTCTTTAAATTCACCACCTTACCGGTCTCGGCGGCGGCGACCACCAGGTCGGTCTGACGCACCAAAAAGGCAGGGATTTGCAATACGTCCACATATTCGGCAGCCATAGCGGCATCACTTATTTCATGAATATCGGTTACCGTAGGAACATCAAAGGTTTCCGATACTTTTCGTAAGATCTTCAAGGCCTTTTCGTCGCCAATTCCGGTGAAGGAATCGATTCTGCTTCGGTTGGCCTTTTTAAAACTACCCTTGAACACATAGGGGATCTCCAATTTTGTGGTAATCCCTACCACTTTTTCAGCAATGCGCAAAGCCATTTCTTCCCCTTCAATGGCACAGGGTCCGGCCAATAGAAAGAAGTTATTGGATTGGGTGAATTTAAGTTTCGGAACGAGATCTAGTTTCATGTAAAGTTAATTGAAATGCAAAGATAGCTATTTTCAGTATCTACCATAGGCAGATTCATCTTTGTTCCCATCTAAAAATAATAATGACCTAAAACCTAAATATTCAAGTAAATAGCAGTACTTTTGCACCGCCTTAAAAATAAGGAACTATGAATATCAAGAACATCGCCATTATCGCCCACGTTGACCACGGTAAGACTACCCTGGTAGATAAGATCTTACACCATTGCAGTTTATTCCGTGAAAATGAAAAAACGGGAGAATTGATCTTGGATAATAACGATCTGGAACGGGAACGAGGCATTACCATTACCTCCAAGAACGTTTCTGTGGTCTATAAGAACACCAAAATAAATATCATTGACACTCCCGGTCACGCCGATTTCGGTGGGGAAGTGGAGCGTGTTTTGAACATGGCCGATGGAGTGTTGTTGTTGGTGGATGCCTTTGAAGGACCCATGCCTCAAACACGATTTGTATTGCAAAAAGCGATCTCGCTGGGTAAAAAACCTTGCGTAGTGATCAATAAGGTGGATAAAGAGAATTGCACTCCTGAAGAGGTGCATGAGGCTGTTTTTGACCTGATGTTCGAATTGGGCGCTGAAGAATGGCAGCTGGATTTCCCTACCGTATACGGTTCGGCAAAACACAACTGGATGAGCGAGGATTGGAAACATCCAACCGATAGCATCGAACCCTTATTGGATATGGTATTGACCCACATTCCTGCACCGAAGACAGATGAAGGAAGTGTACAAATGTTGATCACCTCTTTAGACTATTCTTCTTTTACGGGTCGAATTGCGATTGGAAGATTACAGCGTGGTACCTTGAAAGAGAATATGCAGATCTCTTTGGTGAAACGTGATGGGAAGATCCAAAAATCCAGAATTAAAGAATTACACATATTTGAAGGTTTAGGAAGAATGAAAGTGTCTGAGGTTCAAGCAGGGGATATCTGTGCGATCGTTGGTCTGGAAGGTTTTGATATTGGGGATACCATTGCCGATATTGAAAATCCGGAGGCATTGCAAACTATCGCCATCGACGAGCCTACCATGAGTATGTTGTTCACTATCAATGATTCTCCCTTCTTCGGAAAGGATGGAAAATTTGTGACCTCCCGACATATCAAGGATCGTTTACAACGTGAACTTGAGAAGAATTTGGCACTACGATTGAAAGAGACCGACAGTGCCGACAAATTCATGGTGTTCGGAAGAGGGGTATTGCACCTTTCGGTATTGATCGAAACCATGCGTCGTGAAGGTTATGAATTACAGATCGGTCAACCTCAGGTGATCATTAAAGAGATCGATGGTGTGAAGTGTGAGCCGGTGGAGGAATTGACCATCGACCTTCCCGAAGATGTTTCGGGCCGTGCCATCGACATGGTGACCATCCGAAAAGGAGAAATGCAAAGTATGGAAGGAAAAGGAGAACGCATGATCTGTAAGTTCTTGATCCCGTCCAGAGGCATTATCGGATTAAGAAATCAGTTGCTCACCGCAACCGCCGGAGAAGCTATCATGACTCACCGTTTCCTGGAATACCAACCGCTTAAAGGAGGTATTCCTGAAAGACAGAACGGTAGTATGGTCTCTATGGAAAATGGGCAGGCGATACCTTATTCTATTGACAAACTACAGGAACGCGGACGATTCTTTATCGATCCGGGAGAAGATATCTATGAAGGGCAGGTCATTGGTGAGAACTCTCGTCAGGATGATATGGCCATCAACGTGACCAAAACTAAAAAACTGTCTAACGTGCGTTCTTCGGGAGCAGATGACAAGGCTCGTATTGTACCGGCTATCAAGTTTTCGTTGGAAGAAGCGTTGGAGTATATCCAAAAGGATGAGTACGTTGAGGTCACTCCTCGTCATTTGCGTCTGCGAAAAATTTTGCTAAAAGAAGTAGATAGAAAACGAATTAAACTTTAGCTTTTAAAGGCTGCAAATGTGGCCGTTTTTTAGTTAATTTGTTTCAAATTTGTAAAGAAGGGTGAATTATGAGTAATTTTTCAGTGATATTTTTATACTTCGATCCGGGATTGGGCGCCATGATTGTACAAGGATTGGTTGCTGCCGCTGCAGGGATTTTACTGTTTTCGAAAAATGTGATGTACAAGGTGAAGTCCTTCTTTGGTATAGCCAAAAAGGAAGAGGACACCTACGACTCCATCGATATCGAAGAGGATGAAATCCATGAGAATGACTCCAAAAAGTAAGATACACCAAGCCTCTTTTCGGGACCCTTCGGGATATATGATCCACGACGGAGAGGTTTTGCGAAGAGTGATCAACCCTATTTATTTTCCTCAATACAAAAAACTCAAATCCTCGGGTTTCTTTGATACCTTGATTAAAAAAGGACTCCTGATCTCCCATGAAGAGACTTCTGTTTCCGAAAGTGAGATCGTTATTACTCCTGAAAAAATCCCTTTTATTACCAATCCCTACGAATGGAGTTTTGAGCAATTCAAACATGCTGCCCTATTGACGCTGCAAATTCAAAAATATGCCTTGTCCAAAGGTTTTATTCTGAAGGACGCTTCTGCCTATAATGTGACCTTTCACAAAGGGAAGCCCATCTTTATCGATACACTCTCTTTTGATTTTTACGAAGAGAACACCCCCTGGCGTGCTTATAAACAATTCATTACTCATTTCTTTGGACCTTTGATCCTGGCGAAGTACCATGGCACGGACATATTTAAGATGTTGCAAACCCATATCGATGGTATTCCCGTAAAATTGATCGCTTCTTTACTTCCGAAGAAAACGAAGTTCAGCTCTACCTTGTTTACGAACATTCACTTACTGGCCAAAATGGAAAGTAAACACAGTGAGGATTACAAGGCTGAGACCAAAAAAGCAAAACTTTCTAAAAAGGCCCAAAATAATATTTTGGAGAGCTTATTCGGTTATATCAAAGACTTAAAAGTTCAGGAAGCTACCGAATGGGGTAATTACTACGCTAAAACCAATTACGATGCGCTCGCTTTTGAGGGTAAGAAACAACTGATCCGTGAGTGGGTGATCGACTCAAAGGCAAAGACTTTGATCGATGTGGGAGGAAATGACGGCACCTTTGCCCGAACGGTCATCGACCAACTAGACCATGTGATGGTCACTGATATCGACAGTAATGCCGTAGATGATAATTATTATCAGAGCCAACAGCACAAGGAGCACAATATGTTGCCTTTTGTGTGCGATGTGCTGCAACCTGCACCCGGGATCGGGTTCAATAATACCGAGCGCAGTTCTCTGATCCAGCGTTTGGTCGAATACCGCCCCGATGTGACCATGGCGCTAGCCTTGATCCATCATGTTACACTTTCCGGTAATGTGCCTTTTGAGAAGTCGGCCGAGTTCTTTGCCCAATTTTCGGATCGCTTGATCATTGAGTTTCCCAAGCGGACAGACTCCTGGGTCACTTCCTTGTTGGTGCGTAAACGAGAATTTATCAATCATTTCGATTTTTACAATCAGGAGAATTTTGAAGATGGCTATCAACAATATTTTCAAATTGAAAAGAAACAACCCATAGATGGAACCGAACGAGTGCTGTATTTGATGAAACGAAAGTAATTCTTAACAACTGAAATTGGAATTAGGTAAAAATCGAAATAACTATGTAAGATTTGCCTTTATCGGACTCGCTTCCGGCTTATATCCCATTCTTTTTTATTATACCTATAATTTTTCACTGATCAATTCCTGGAGGCATTTGGGTTTTTTTGCAGGCCTGTTCCTGCTCTTTCCCATCGCCACTTTTATCATCTTGCATTTTTGGTCCAAACGATCCGCTAAGACTTATCCCTGGAGGTCGATCACGACCTTCTTAAATACTTTCCTCTTTTTAAATTTCATTCAGCTCTGTCTATTCGCCAAAATACAGTGGTGGATCACGTTCGTGGTCTTGATCATTTCCGTGATCTTGGCTAAATATATGTCTCGCTTTTTGAATAGAATAGTGTTTTTTCAATACCTATTGGCCGGAATTGCTATGTTTTCATTTGTGCCCCGCCTCTTATCCCAACTGAATTATTCGAATGAATGGATGAATCAACCGGATGATATCGAAGCGGTGGTCTTCAAAAAAAAGCCTAACGTTTATTACATCCAACCCGACGGGTATGTGAACTTTTCCGAAATAGATCGCGGCTATTATGGTGTGGACAATAGTACGTTCAAATCGTTTTTGGAAGAACAGGGATTTAAGAATTACCCGGATGTTCGCAGTAACTATACGGCCACACTCGAATCGAACAGTGCTACTTTCGCCATGAAGCACCATTATTACAATAATGGGTTCAACTTTTCAGAGATCGTGAATGCACGAGAGACGATCGTTACGAAAAATCCGGTACTTGATATTTTTAAAAATAATGGTTATACCACCTACTTTTTACCGGAAATACCTTACCTGATCACCAATTTACCGGAAATGGGTTATGACGTGAGTAACTTTGGTGAAAAGGACATTTCATTAGTTACCCAAGGACTGCAGGGAAGAAAGGAAGTGATGCCCGAGGTGAAAAAGGCGTTGGATGATACAATTAATAGTCCTAAGTTCTTTTTTATTGAATTGTTCAGTCCGGGGCACGTAACCTCCCACCAAAACGAATCCAAAGGGAAGGAGGTCGAAAAAGAAGAATACCTTAAAAAATTGGCGGATGCCAATAAAAAGATGGAAGCGCTGATCTCGATGATCCGCGCCAAGGATCCGGACGGACTTATTTTGATCATGGGGGATCACGGGGGCTATGTGGGGTTTGATTATATGTTGGAACTTCAAGAAAAACAAACCGACAGGGATTTGATCTACTCGGCGTTCAGTACGCAATTATCTATTTTCTGGCCTCATGGAGAAGCTCCTATATATGATACGCAGCTGAAAACCACCATCAATACATTTCGTATTTTGTTTGCTTATTTAGGCGATCGCCCGGCTTACCTGGAGAACCTTCAGGAGGATGCCAGTTATTCGATTATTTTAAAGGGAGCGACAAAGGGCATCTATAAATTGGTCAATGAATGGGGGGAAGTAGTTTTTGAAAAATTATAATTATGTTGGTCATGTCTGCGTTAACAAGTAGTTTTAACGAAGAAAGCCTTTACAAAAGCAAAATAAATCAATAAGTCAAATGTCATTCGTTAGAAAATTTTTGGATAGTGATAAGAGTTTTCCGCTCTTAACAGGTTTAGCAGCGGGTTTATACCCCATGCTATTCTATTATTCAAATAACTTCAATTTGATCAATTCTTGGGGTCATTTTAGGTATTTCATGGTTATGTTTTTGTTGTTGCCGACCTTCGGACTTTTTTTGATCCATAAATTAACCAAAGGACCCAAATTCGATCGATATCGAAAATATTTACTGCCCTTCCTCAATCTCTTTGTATTCCTTTTTTTGATGAAGGTCTGTTTGTATGGCGGACTTCAGAAGAAGATGATCTTGGTCATCGGTGTTGTTTCCGTTGCCTACGCCTATTTCCTTTATAAACATTACAAAAAGGCGGTGGTGTTTCAACTGCTATTGGCCTTGATCGGTGTGTATACTTTTACCAATACCATGATCAGTCAGCTCAATTTTTCAGACGAATGGAAACAACCCGTCGATGACATCGCAGGGGTGAAGCTAAGTTCGAAACCCAATATATACTATATTCAGCCGGATGGTTATGTAAACTTCAGTGAATTGAAGAAAGGCTATTATCAATACAAGGATTCGACTTTTGAATATTATTTATCGGAAAATGGGTTTACCAATTACGCCGATTTCCTTACCAACTACGCTTCCACCTTGTCATCCAATAGTTCTGCCTTTATGATGAAGCACCATTATTATAACAATGGGTTAAGCTTTAGTGAAGGGATAGATGCCCGTGAAACGATTATTTCCGACAATACCGTTTTGACCATTTTGAAGAACAATGGTTATAAAACCCATTTTATTTCTGAAGCGCCTTATCTGATGGTGAATCGCCCTGAAATGGGTTACGACTACACTAATTTCAGCTATGATGAAATAAGCTATCTCAGTACCGGTTTTCGAGAAAAGGGAGATGTTGTTGAAGATCTCAGTGTCACCCTTTTATTGGATAGGGATCGTCCGAAGTTTTATTTTATTGAATTTTTCAATCCCGGACATATTGTGGGCAGTAAAGAAAAATCGGATGGAAAAGAAGCGCAGCGCAAACTTTGGTTGGAAAGCTTGGAGCGAGCCAATGATAAACTTAAATTATTGATCTCGGATATCCTTGAAAACGATCCCGATGCCCTGATCTTGATGATGGGGGACCATGGCGGCTTTGTTGGAATGGATTATACACACCAGATCTATGTGAAAACACAGGAACGAGATATCGTACATTCGATCTTTAGCAGTCAGTTATCCATTCGCTGGCCTGAAGGATTGCAACCGAAAGAAAATTTGGGTTTTCGATCATCCGTGAATGTATTTAGAATATTATTCGCACATTTGAGTGGTGAAACCAAATATTTGGAAAATTTACAACCCGATGAGAGTTATGTAATTATCAATGAAGGGGCTCCGAAAGGAATCTATAAGTATATAGATGATGCCGGAAATATCGTTTTTGAAAAACACTAGATGCAGTTTACGGTAAAAAAATATAACTTAGCACATCAACAGGAATGGAACGATTTCGTGTCTACTTCCAAAAATGCCACCTTCTTATTTCATCGTAATTTTATGGAGTATCATCAGAATCGATTCGATGACTTTTCTCTAATGATTTATAAAGACGAAAAATTATACGCTTTGCTTCCTGGGCATAAGGTTGGTAATAAGGTATATGCCCACAACGGACTTACTTACGGTAGTTTTATGCTTCAGGATAGTGCCACCTTTTTGAATTCTTTTGAAGCCTTTAAAACAATGCTGGAATTTTTATATGAAAATGAAATTGCAGCTTTGGAAATAAAGGTGATTCCTTCTTTTTATAATCGAATGCCCAGTGACGAACTGGAATACTTTCTGTATCAGGCAAAGGCACAAATTACGAAGAAGGACGTTTTGATGGTCATTGATTATGATCATCAGTTGCGTTTTGAAAAGAATAGAAGAGAAGGGATCAATCGAGCTATACGGAGCGGTCTTGAAGTGAAATTGGATCAGAATTATAAAGAATTCTGGAATGAGGTCTTACTACCCAACCTCAGTAAAAAGCATGGGGTGAAGCCTGTGCATAGTTTGGAAGAGATTGAACTTTTGGCATCGAGATTTCCTAATAACATTCAACAAGTGTCTGTTTACCAAAAAGGAAAAATGGTGGCAGGAACTACTATTTTTCTAACGCATACTACGGTTCATCCTCAGTATGTTTCGGGTAATACAGAAAAGAATGGTTTAGGTAGTTTGGATCTGGCCTACGACTTTGCGATCAATCATTTCAAAGAAGGGAGACGGTATTTTGATTTTAATATTTCCAGTGAAGAGAATGGCACTATTTTGAACAAAGGATTGTTATTTTGGAAAGAGACCTGTGGAGCGAGAGCGTTCACGGCAGACAACTATTTGATAGAAACAGCATCTTATAAAAGTTTAAACCTAACACTCAAGTGATCTCCTTCCTAGACCTTCATAAAATAAACGCCCGGCACGAAAATTCGTTCAAGGAATTGTTTCAAGAGTTTTTGGATTCGGGCTATTATATCTTAGGGAATAGTGTGCGCACCTTTGAAAGTGCTTTTGCGAATTATTGCGGCGTGAGGCATTGTATTGGCGTGGGGAATGGTTTGGATGCGCTGAGATTGATTCTGGAAGGTTATAAGGTGTTAGGGAAACTGGCGGATGGTGACGAGGTGTTGGTAGCTTCCAACACCTATATAGCTACGATTCTTGCCATTCAGCAGGCAGGATTGACACCTATATTGATCGAAGGCGAAGACACCCTTTTTAATTTTGATCTAAACGCCATAGCAGCAGCCTCTTCCGGGAAAACAAAAGCCATCATGCCGGTTCATTTGTATGGGCAGTTAGCACCCATGGAGGAGATCAATTCGATGGCACTCAAGAACAACTGGCTGGTGATAGAAGATGCGGCTCAAGGGCATGGAGCGGCGCATTCGGATGGAAAGAAAGCAGGTAATCTGGGAGATGCCGCCGGATTTAGTTTTTATCCCACCAAAAATTTAGGTGCCTTGGGAGATGCAGGAGCCATCACCACCAATGATGAAGCCTTAGCGACGATAGTGCGAAAACTTCGGAATTATGGTACTTCATCTAAATATGTGAACGATGAATTAGGATTTAATTCACGCTTGGATGAGCTTCAGGCCGTTTTCTTATTGGCCAAGCTTCCTACACTGGATAAAGATAATGACCTTAGAAGAGCCATTGCCTCCCGTTACCTGAATGAGATCAGGAATGATAGGATCAAACTGCCCTTTTATAATGGCAGCCTGGATCATATCTTTCATCTTTTTGTGGTACAGGTGGAAGATCGAAGCAACTTTTTAAAACATTTGGAAGCCAACCAAATTGGTTATTTGATCCATTATCCTATTCCCCCGCATAAGCAAAAGGCACTGCGGGAATTTTCGAACTTATCCTTTCCTGTAACGGAAAGGATACATGAACAGGTGGTGAGTATTCCCATCAGTCCTGTAATGTCCTCTGATGAGATTTCAGAGGTAATCGCTGTTGTAAATCAGTACTAATTGAAGATACCAAGGTTCATTGCTGAAAATTCCCTTTTAAAGATGACCTCTTTAAATGCGCCGGTGATTGTCGTTCGGCAGGTTATTTCTTTGTTCATACGCAGAGTGATCGCCGAGAATTTTGGGGAATCCGGTATTTTTCTTCAAGGTCAGTTGCGTAGTTTGGTGCAATTACTTACTTCCTTCACTTCTCTGGGAATTTTCAACGGAGTAGTTAAATATATTTCAGAATTCCGCAAAGAAGAAGAGAAATTAAACCAACTTTTCTCAACCACTTTTGTTTTTACTGCCATAGGTAGTATAATTAGCTCGATCGTCCTGTTATTCTGGAGTACTTCATTAAGCGTTTATTTATTTAATGACCCAGGTTATAGGTATCTCATACAGTTGATGGCGATCATTGTACCTTTTGTCAGCCTGCAACGGGTTTTTAATGGGGTGATCAACGGACTCTCTCAGTACAAGAAATTTGCCAAGATCGACCTGATCAGTTATTTACTCAGCTCATCTTTGACCATTCTTTTCTTATATCTGGACAATTTTGATGGAGTACTGATTTCCATTGCGGTGACTCCCTTTATTCAGCTGGTCATTCTACTCTGGGTTTTTTATGGTGTACTCAAGGATTATATTCAATTTAAGGATCTAAAATTCAAGGCTCCCATGGCGAAACTGTTTGTAGCTTTCTCCATGATGTCCTTTTTCTCGACGGTCGTTCTTAGTACCGTGGAAATTGAAATACGAAATTTGATTTTGCGCCGTATCTCCGAAAATGACGCGGGTATTTGGTCGGCCATGTTGGATCTCTCTAAAAACTATATGTCGTTTTCTGCCATTCTTTTCACCATGTATGTGATTCCGAAGTTTGCTATAGTGAATGAACGAAAGGAATTTTTCAAAGAGATGGGAGTGGTCTATAAAACCATTATACCAATGTTCGGAGCGGGAATGTTATTTGTTTATTTTTTCAGAGATTTTATCATCGACTTGATCTTTCCGGGTTTTGATGAAATGTCAGGCCTTTTTAAATGGCAACTCTTAGGTGATTTTATCAGGTTGATCGGAATGGTGCTTTCCTATTATTTCATTTCTAAAAAACTGGTGTACCATTTTGTATTTACGGAAATTCTCTCGATTGGATTATTTTATCTTTTTGCGCACTTATTTATCGATACTTACGGTGTGGAAGGTGTTGTGATCGGTCACCTTATACGTTATATCGTGTATCTTATAGTGGTTTTCGCCTTAGTGCTTCATTACGTTAATAAATCTTCTAAGAAAAAAGACACCGCCTAATGGAACAGGGGCAATCTTTTAAGCAAATATTAAAAGCCACCTCCTTATTTGGAGGAGTACAGGTTTTCAATATCCTTATTTCGATGGTTCGTTCCAAGTTCATTGCACTTTTTATCGGTCCTTTAGGAATGGGGATATCCAGCCTGCTATTGGCAACGATAGGAGTATTGAATGCCCTCACTAATTTAGGGCTGGAGCGAAGTGCTGTAAAGGAAATTTCATTTTCCAAGGAAAATAAATCAGAGCATTCCATCGAACGTTCGGTGGGCGTTTTAGAACGGTTGGTTTCGATTACCTCTATCGTTGGAACTTTTATAATGATCTTGGCATCACCCTTATTAAGCAAGATCGCCTTTGGGAATTATGATTATATTCTGCATATTGGAGCGGTCTCTGCCGCCCTCTTTTTTACACAACTCACCCAAGGAAAGCTTGCTATACTTCAAGGTTTGAGGCAATTGCAAGGATTGGCCAAAGCAAATTTATGGGGTAATTTTATCGGACTGCTGATCACGGTACCCCTCTATTATTATTTTAGGATCGATGCCATCGTTCCGGCGATCATTCTGGCTGCTGCCTTGAGCTTTGTGATCACCTTCTATTACAATCGGCTGCATGGGGTAACTCATGAACGACTTTCTGCCAAAGAGGCATTTGCCTATGGGAAACCCATGATCCATTTGGGGATCATGCTTAGCCTTAGCAGTATCATCACTTTAATAGTGGCTTATATTATTCAAGTTTTTATCAGTTCTTCAGGGGGATTAAATGAAGTGGGCTTGTACAATGCCGGATTTCTTATCATGAATACCTACGTAGGGCTGGTCTTCACGGCGATGGGAACTGATTATTTTCCCAGACTCTCTGCCATTGCTAATGATGTAGAGAAAACCAATAAAGCGGTTTTTGAACAAGCATACATAGCAGTACTGCTTATTGTACCGATCATCACTATTTTTTTGGCTTTTGCGCCTCAATTTATTGAGATCCTTTACTCAAAAGCATTTGCTCCCATTGTTGGATTTGTATCTTGGGGAATTTTAGGGATGTTGTTCAAAGCCGTGTCATTTTCCATGGGCTATATCTTAATTGCCAAAGGAGATTCCAAACTCTTTATTAGAACGGCCATCGGGTTCAATGCTCTGCTCCTAATTGCCAATGTGATCGGATATACCTACGGAGGGTTAAATGGATTGGGAATTAGCTTTTTTCTCTATTATATCGTACATTATGTTGTCTTGCATTTGCTCACCCGTAAAGTCTATGAATTTAGATTCGACAGTAGTTTTTATCCTGTTTTTCTAACGAGTATTTTAATCTGTGCTTTAGCATATGTCTCCTCTCAATGGAATTATATTTTAGGGAGATATCTGGTAATGGCTGTGTTAATTATAATTTCTTGCCTATTTTCGTTGTACTTTTTGGATAAAAAAATAGATGTTAAACAAACCCTGAAGAAGTTATTGAAACGATAAATATGGATAGGCTTCGCGCATCATATCATTCTTGGAAGCAGTGGGCAAAACTCTTTTGGGCGATCAATTGGTGGAAGACCTGGTATTTCAATTATAAAAAGTTTCCTTTTTCCACCGCGATCAAGTTACCCGTAATGTTCTACGGAAGCGTGAAGTTCGGTTCCATATCGGGAAGTATTATCATCGACGCACCAATCAAGAAGGGAATGATTGGTTTTGGTCAGCCCTATGAATTGGTCACTCGTTCCAAAGGAACCGCAGAGCTTTACCTGCAAGGAACGATCTGCTTTAAAGGGTATGCGCAATTTGGTAAAGATTATTTTATACATGTGGATTCGGATGCCTATTTAGAAATGGGACATATGGCCTCAATGGCTTCTGACGGCAAAATTATTTGCAAGGAAAAAATGTTGTTGGGTACCTATGCACGGATTGGATCTGAGGCGCAACTCTTGGACACGAACTTCCACCAGATGTACGATACCCAAACCGGCGAAAAATATCCTATCACCGGGACGATTCATATAGGTGACTATAATTTTATCAGTAATCGCGTAACCATCATGCAGGGTACATATACCCCTGATCATTGTACCATTGCTTCCAATACGTTATGTAATAAAGATTATTCAACACTAGGTTCCAACATTTTGATCGGCGGAATTCCCGCCAAATTGTTAAAAAGTAATATTTCCAGAGACTGGGAAGGGGAGCAGGCGCTAATGGAGAAATATTTAATCTTATTTAAATAGAACCGCGATCCCAAACTTGCAGATAGCGCCGCGCAATCTCAATATAGTGATGTTCTTTTTCTATAAAATCTCTGGCATTTTGTGCTATTTCTGCCAGCTGATCAGGCTCTTCAATTAGTCGGGATAGCTTTTCAACGAGTGCTTCCACATCCGGCACCGCATTAATGGCCACTTTATTTTCTTTCAGCAGATACCATTGTAGCCATTCCGTTTCAGCCCCGGTGAATACCACTTTTCCTTTTGCCATCGCTTCCAAGGCATTATATCCCTGATCAAAACCCAGCACCTGATCCATGAGAATATGCGCTTGATCATAGGCCTTGATATATTCAAGGTAAGGAACATCTGTGGTGGTAATTACCTTCACTTTTTCATTGAATTTATTTTGTATTACAGCAAGTGCCTCCTCGAAATAATCGCTTCCTTTTTTATAAAAATTCTGTCGGTTGATTCCGTGAAAAATGATAATAGGATCTGAAACGGTTAAAGGAATGAATTCGATCTTGTCCACATTGATAGGATTCGGAATGAGTCCTAGATATTTTGGATGCCCTTCCATCGGAATGTGATAATCTATGTCGGAAGCAATCACTCCTTCTACCAAATCAAACACTTCCTCATGTAATCTTTTAAAGGCAGGTTTCAGGTATTTCAATACAGGTTCGAAATCCTTCTTAGTTACTTTATTTTCAAATAAGGGGTTTAGTATGGAATAACGAAACCTTTTTTCAAAAGCATATTTAACGCTAATATGATCTGTGCCGCAGGAGAGGAGATATAATTTTGAATTGTTCTTGCTCAGAAACCGCACGAGCTCTAGTTCATCCTTTGCGGCAATTCCGAACGGACTCTCATTGATAAGTTGAACTATATCATAACCTTGTAGCTCCTCACTGTGCTGATAAAACTGCTTTTTGATGGAAATGGACGCTAAATCTATATTGAAAAGGCCATAAATCAGATTCTTCCATAATTTAGAAATTCCGGAGGTATACGTACGGTGAAGCTTGATATCAACAGGAAAATCCTTAAAGTAATCCCCACATCCAATGAGTGTGACTTCATGCCCCAAGGCAAGTAAACCTTCTTTAAGTGAATTGTGCAGCCTACTATATTCGCCTACTAAAAGTATCTTCATATCTTTGTTCAGACCACTAAGGTAGCCTATTTGAACGAAGTTAAAAATAACAAAGTTTGCTTAGTTTCCATTTCCCTCGGAAAAGGAGGGGCGGAACGTTCTGTTTCGATCCAGTCTAGAATGCTTACACTGGCGGGTTTTGATGTGACTTTGGCGATCTTGAACGACCGGATCGATTACCCTTTTGAGGGGGAACTTTTTAATTTAGGAACACTTAAAAAGACTAAGGACAATTGGTTTGCCCGGTTAAATCGATTTAGGAAATTTCGTCGTTTTCTGGTGCAACAAAGATTCAATTATATCATTGACCATCGCTCCAAGAATGATTATTACCGCGAGTTATTTTATAAGAAATTTCTATATAAAGACTTTCAGACGATCTATGTGTCACACAGTTCGAATGTTCCTTTATACCTCACTCAATTTCCGGAGAAATTCAGTAAACTATGTCGGTCAAATATGGCCAACGTAGCTGTTTCTCATTACATCGAAAGCCAAGTCTTAAAAAGGTATCAATTTACCGATACGGTAACTATTCCTAATGCCTTTGATGAGAACTGGCCGGACCACGGAAATTCACCCCTTCCGGAATCACTCACGACTCGTAAATATATTTTGTGGTATGGGCGAATGGTCGACGAGATTAAGGATATTACTTTTCTGCTCAATGCCTTTGAAGCATCCCGGTTATGGGAAAAAGGATTCGATCTTGTATTGATGGGCGAGGGGCCCGATAAGACTTCATTACAACAAAAAGCGTTGGCACTGCGATCATCGGAATACATTCAATTTTTACCCTATACCAGTCCGCCGGATGCCATTATTCGGCAGGCTTATTTTGTTGTACTGTGCAGCGTGTTCGAAGGATTTCCGATGGTGCTCATCGAAGCGTTATCGTTGGGAGTCCCCGTAGTTTCATTAGATATCGTTTCCGGACCGTCGGAGGTTATTAAACATGGAGTGAATGGGATGTTGATCAAGGAAAGAAACATTGAAAAATTTGCAAAAGCACTTACAGAAATGTGGACGAATGAAAATTTATATCGAACTTGCCGTGAAAATGCTAAAGCCTCTGTGCAACCATTTTCTATGACTGAAATTGCTAAACTTTGGAAAAACCTGTTAAAGCATGAGTAAAACAACGCTTCAACAAATCGAATTACTGGACATCCCAAAAATAGAGGATCCTCGGGGTAATCTTTCTGTGGTGGAAAAAGAAACCTTGCCTTATCCTATTAAACGCGTTTATTATTTATATGATGTTCCGAGTAATTCTGCACGCGGAGGTCATGCGCACATAGAACAGAGCGAGTGTTTGATCGCACTTAGCGGGAGCTTTTCCGTAGTATTGGACGATGGTTTTGAAAAGAAATCCTTTTTGTTGAATAAACCCAATAAAGCCCTACTGATTCCGACAGGAATTTGGCGAGAGTTAGAAGACTTTTCTTCCGGAGCCGTTTGTTTGGTCTTGTCGTCAGGTGAGTTTCTGGAAAGGGATTATATCAGAAGCTATGATGAATTTTTAGCTCTAAAAGGACGTAGCTCGAACACCTAGTAGCTCCAATCGTTTTTTTACCAACAATGCAAATTTCAGTCCCCAAACCGGTAAGGCTGAAAGCCATCTTTGTTTTAGGCTTAGGTGATTGATGTCTAATTTTTGGAAATATGTGCGAAAGGTTGAAATATCTCCCGCATATTTATATTGTAAGGCGATCGAGTAGCGGTTGAGGTCCAGGTATTTTTTTAGATGGATGTTTTCCTTCGCTTTTTCTTCATATCGATCCAAATCCATAAAATTCCTCCTAAGCGTTGGAGCATGTGAAATGCGATTGCTTCCTTGTAAATTGTGAGTGGCAGAAACTCGGGTGGTAAACACCAAGGGGGAGACGAGCGCAGCCCTTAACCACAGATCGGTATCTTCCCCTGCACCCATGGTGATGTCCGTGTCGAAGCCATTCAGTGATCGAAAAAAGGTTTTCCTAAAACATACTGCGGAAGTCCATGCCAGACAATCAAGGAGGGAATGTTCAAAGAAATTAGTTACTTCACCCTGCCAATTTGGACCCTTTTGCATGATAGGTGAATTTAAAGGTCGAACTAATTTGCGGGTGAACCGTTTTTCATAGGCGGTGGCAAACCAGGAGCCATTCGGAAATTTTACGATCAATTCCTGCAGATCCTCCAAATGGAATGGGTGCCAAAAATCGTCGGCATCCAAAAATACAATATAGGCACTCCGCGCCTGATCCACCCCAAAATTGCGGGTGGGAGCCACGCCTTCATTTTTCTTGGTGAAAATACGGAGCCGGGGATCTTGAAATTGCTGAACGATTTTTAAGCTTTCATCGGTTGAGCCATCATCGACAACGACTATCTCGAAGGAATCAAAGGTTTGCCTCTTCAAAGTTTGAAGGGTTTGAGCAATATCCTTTTCCTTATTGTATAAGGGAATTACGACCGTGAAAAAAGGAACTCCATTCATGATTTCAATCGGGTATAGTGGTACAATTTGAACAAGTCAAAACAGAATAGATTCGGTCTTTCCGATAATAGGTTTTTTTGGAATCTACCTATGAATGGCTCGATCAAAAATAAAAACAGGGATCTCAATCGCCATTTCTTTAATTTCTCGTATGCCTTTTGAAGGGAAGTGAAACTCGGCGGAATATTTCCCTTCGATTCCTGTTCGATCAAAGTTTCGACGGCGAGAATCGACTTGTTCATAAACACTGAATTTTCTTCCAATCCTAAATGATATACGGGGTTATCTATGTGTTTTATTTTCGCTCCTTTTTCCTTCAGTTGAAATGAAAAGACATTGTCCATGCCATAACGATTATCCAAGGATGGATTGATGGCGAGAAAGAGTTCCTTGCGGATCCAGATATTGGGCGATGCAACAAAATAAGGATTTCTGTTTCGATCGGCCGCAGTTTTTGCTTCCCGATCTTTCCCGTAAGTCCATCGCAGTAGCTTATCCCGATGGGGTGGATCCGGTGTATAACAAATCCCACCAACGATGAGATCTACTTCCTGATCTTCATCGATATAATTTTTTAGGAAAAGATCCGATACAGGCATCACATCGGCATCCAAGAACAATAATTTGTCATACTTCGCGCTTAAGGCCAATTGCTGTCGTGTATAGGTCCTTCCCTTGTTGGTACTGCTTTTAAAATATCGGGTATTAGGAAATAATTCCAAGGATTCATTTGCTTCGTGAATTTTGTTGGAAGCATCATCCCAAATCAAGATCTCATAGACTTGGTCCAAGGTTCTCGCATCCTTGGAAAGAATTTCAACCAAAGGCTTGACATCGTAATTATAGCTGGGTATGAGTATAGAAATCATTTTGCTGCTTCTCGTTGCTAAATTACGATTTTACCCACTGGCTACCGCTAATTTTTTTCTTACTTTAGAAGGATGAGACCACAAAAGAAGCTTATAGGGATCTTTTATACCTTGGTATTGCTACCATTCTTTCTTTTTTCTCAGGTGAAGGAGAAACGGTTTGAGCCTAATGATTATGGATCGACCGCCAAGATCACCAAAAATCTAGGGGTTGACGTGGCCTTGGATTACCTGGATTTTCTTGGAATGCCAAAAGCGTGGTATTACACCACCGGAAGACCTGAAATGATAGTGGGTATATCGGATGCCTATGTGGATTCCACTCTCGTTGAATTCAAAGGAAAAACTACCGTGTATCGGAAATCTCCCTTAGTGAAAGGTCATGGAATTGGAGTGGCTGCGATTGCCGCTGCTCAAGGGAATAATGCGTATGGCGTACCAGGTATTTGTTACGATTGTGGCATTTATAGTACGACCTATGGGGATTTTAAGAACTTGGACGCGTTAATGGAATTATCCCGGGCGGGCGTGAAGGTGATCAATTGCAGCTGGGTGGGTTCCGCTAAATACCAATCTGCACAAGACAGTATCAATAAATTATTCGCCAATGGAACACTGATAGTTGCAGGCGCGGGTAATACCAGTTGGAAATCTTCTAAGGGAACTCTAAAGTACTTCCCGGCTTCTTATGATCATGTCATATCAGTTTCTTCGGGGATGTATAAATATGAGCATCCAACGGATCATATTCTTTATGAAGAAGGAGGGTATCCGTATGTCGAAAATATCAGAGGATTTGTGGGTCGTACGGCCGGGTTCTTCCAGAATGATCCCTCTCAATCCCTTAAAATTTATCCGCAGGGTACCACTACTTTAAATCAAGATGTTGATATACTGGCACCCACGGCAGGGGTATTGCGTTTTAAAACACTGGCCTTGGAAAATAAAATTGAATTGGTGCAATATGAAGCTTCATCAACCGCGGCTCCTTTTGTGTCTGGGACGATTGCTTTAATGTTTTCGCTGTATCCTTGTCTTCCCGTGGAGGAGGTTGAATCGATCTTAAAGATGACGGCAATGAATATCGATCATATTGAAGCCAATAGGCCTTTCAAAGGAATGTACGGAGCAGGTTTGTTGCAGACCGGTGATGCTGTTGAAATGGTTTATCAATTGTATAATGAAAAGGAAACGACTCTTATTGATGACCAGGATTTTAGTCGTTGGGATTTTAAGATCACTGCTTTTTCCAAAGAAGTTATTATTCGGAATCAAAAATTCACCGAGGAAGCCACCCTTCAGCTTACCGCAAAAAATAAGATCATCCTACAACCAAATACGGTTTTGAAGCCTGGTTCAAAAGGAAAGATAGCGCTGCGTATTCAATCGGATCTAGTGAAGGATTGTGATTTAATATTGCGAGATCCCGGTATCTTAAGCGACGACTAAACCGTCTTTTGAACTACCTCAAAGATCTGGTTCTCGTCACACTTCAATGTTTTGGATGGATATTTTAAAAGCAGTGCATAATCATGCGTTGCCATCAAAATGGTATTTCCGTTTTTATTGATCTCTTGTAACACTTGCATTACTTCCACACTGGTTTGAGGATCCAGATTTCCGGTAGGTTCATCGGCCAAAATCAATTCAGGGTCATTGAGCAAGGCCCGGGCAATACCTATTCTCTGCTGTTCTCCTCCCGAAAGTTGGTAAGGGTATTTAAAACTTTTGGTCTTCATTCCCACTTTATCCAACACCTCATCAATTTTGTTGTCCATGGCGGATTTATCCTTCCAGCCGGTCGCATTCAACACAAACAGTAAATTATCCTTTACCGTGCGATCATTGAGTAGTTTGAAATCTTGAAAGACTACTCCTAATTTTCTTCTTAAGAAGGGGATATCCTTTTCCTTTAAGGTGCTTAGATCAAATCCAACGATGTGTCCGCTTCCCTTTTGAAGGGGCAGATCACCGTATAAGGTTTTCATGAAACTACTTTTCCCTGTGCCTGTTTTCCCAATAAGGTATACAAACTCGCCTTTTTCGATGGTTATACTTACATCGCTAAGAATTAAACTCTCCCTTTGGAATATGGCAGCATCTTTGAGTTCTAAAACAGCTTGTGACATGGAAAAATGTTAGATTATTACCTCAAATGTACGAAAGAGCGACTACTAATTCGAACTCTCCGTCAATTTTTCCAACATCAATTTTAAATTTTCAATTTCTTTCTGTTGCTCTAGGGTGTATAGGGTTAATTCTTCTACTTTTTCCAATAATAACAAGTTAAATTCCTTTAACAAAATCCCGGTTTCTTCCATGGCCTGCGCTGACGGAATTCCGGGTAAATGACGATTTTGGTGAATATATACCGCCACTTCCTCCAAACTAGGTCGAACATAGCTTGGCTTTGAAACCGAAGTCCCATCCAGATACGCTTCAAAAACATAATCAGGGGCTACAGCGCCTTCCAGATCCACCAATACTTCTTGGGTATGGATCTTTCCTTTCACCGTTAGTAACTCGTCGGGCGATTGAGTGCCAATTCCAATTCTCCCGTCTTTCTCTGTCATATTTTTGTAAACAGCCTTTTGTGCATTACAAGATGCGGATAGAACAATGGCCACTATTAACATTAGGTTCTTCATAAGATGTATGGATTTTTATTAAACCGACTTTAAAAATACAGTAATTTTCGCCAACAAATTTTAATGTGATCAAAACATACGCATTTCTGTAATACTCCGTTAATAGGTGATAAGGAATTTATAGATCAACGCCCAAAATCTATTAAAGATGCTCAAAAACCTCATTGCGATCCCTATTATTTTTTTCTTTTTTGGCAGCAGTAGCGCTCAACAATCTGCTGTTTTTACGAACGACTTAGTAAGCTACAATAAGGCAATCGAATTGTTTAAAAACAATCAATTTCTCGCCGCTCAAGCACTTTTCTCCCAGATCAAAGAATCTGCAAATGAAGAAACTCTTGAAGGAGACTGTGCTTATTATATTGCTAATTGTGCCGTACGACTGAATCAACAGGATGCCGATTATTTGATGGAACAATTTGTAACGGAATACCCTACGAGTATCAAACGCAATGATGCTTATATCAATGTGGCTAATTATTATTTTGAGAACGGAAAATACGCCTATGCGCAGAAATGGTATGACAAAGTAGATGAGACCGGATTAAGCAGAGGGGAACGCGAAAGATTTTATTTTAATATGGGCTATTCTTTCTTTTCGAACAAACGATACTCCGAAGCTCAAAAATATTTCAATCGGGTTAGTGATTCCCAAAAATATGGTTCACAGGCAAAATATTACTTAGGATTTATCGCCTACGAGGGCGACGATTATACGGAAGCAAATAGACAATTTGAAACCATTGAAAGTGAAGAGCGTTACGCCGAGGGATTGAGTTATTACAAGGCCGACATGAACTTTAAGCTTGGAAAGTTTCAGGAGGCCATTGATCTGGGATTGCAACAATATGATGGAGCTAAACCTCAAGACCGAAGTGAGCTGGCCAAAATTATCGGGGAAAGCTACTTTAACTTAGGAAAGTACGATGAAGCTATTCCTTACCTGAAAGAGTACAAAGGCAAAAAAGGCAAATGGAACAATACCGATTATTATCAATTGGGATATGTCTATTACAAACAAGGTGATTTTGAAAGTGCGGTAGGAGAATTCAATAAGATCATTGACGGTAACAATGCGGTAGCTCAGAATGCTTATTACCACCTGGCAGAGAGTTATCTTAAATTAAATCAGAAACAGCAAGCGCTTAATGCATTTAAAAATGCCTCTGAGATGGATTTTTCTGCTGAAATTCAGGAGGATGCGTGGCTTAACTATGCCAAATTAAGTTACGAGATAGGAAATAGTTATTCCAGCGTTCCTCAGGTGATGCTTTCGTTTTTGGAGGCTTATCCAAAGAATGCGAACAATGAAGTATTGAAAGATCTGTTGATCGATTCGTATATCACTTCCAGAAACTATCAGGCCGCCATGGACTTGCTGGAAAATAATAAGTCGTTCGAAAATAAAAAGGCCTTTCAAAAAGTAGCCTTTTTCCGCGGGCTTGAATTATACAATGAAGGGAACTATACCGAAGCGGTTAGCTTATTTGAAAAATCACTAAAGGAACCATTCGATCCGATCGTTACCGCACGCGCCACCTACTGGAAAGCGGAGAGTGATTATCAGGGGTCCAATTTTGAGGAATCATTGATTGGATACAAACAGTTTCTACAATTACCCGAAGTTTCAAAAACCCCTGAATATGTGAATAGCACTTACAATCTGGGATACAATTATTTTAAGTTGAAAAACTATTCCGAAGCCGCAGTGAATTTTGAACGCTATCTCGCTTCCTCCTCCAATGACGGAGCACGTAGGAACGATGCCCATCTAAGATTGGGCGACAGTCATTTTATGAACAGTTCTTACTGGCCGGCTCTGGAAAGTTATAACAAGGCCATTGAAGGGAATGTGTCTGATAAGGATTATGCTGCCTTTCAGAAAGCAATGAGTTACGGATTTGTAGATCGCGGTGATAAGAAATTGGAAGAATTAAAAAGTTTCGGATCCAGGTTTCCCAAGTCGATCTATCGTGATGACGCCCTGTATGAATTAGGAAATACGTATGTGGCACAAGAAAATAATCGTGATGCGATGGAGAGCTATGAACGATTGGTCAATGAACTACCCGGTAGCAGCTATGTGGCAAGAACCTTGTTGAAACAAGCCCTTATTTTAGATAATTCAGGAAAGAGTAATGACGCGCTGATCAAGTTTAAAAAGGTAGCCAACGATTTTCCGGCAAGCCCGGAAGCATTGCAAGCGGTTTCTTCAGCAAAGATTATTTATATCGATCAGGGTAGGGTAAATGAATATGCCACCTGGGTGAATGGGCTGGATTTCGTGGAAGTAGAGAACGCCGAATTGGACGATGCAACCTATCAGGCCGCTGAGCAACCTTATCTGGAGAATAAAGCACAGCAAGCCATGACTCGGTTCGAAACCTATTTAAACGAATTTCCGAATGGAAGTCATGTCCTGAAGGCACATTTTTATGTAGCACAATTGTACTTTATGGGTGAGAACGGAGAAAAAGCGATCCCACATTACAAATTTGTGGTAGATAAAGAAAGGAGTGAATTCACAGAACAGGCCTTAGCAAGAATTTCGGAGTTGTATTTATCCAAAAAAGAATATCGAAATGCACTGGAATACCTAAAAAGGTTGGAGAATGAAGCCGATTTTCCACAAAATATCATTTTTGCCCAAACCAATAGTATGAAGGCCAGTTACGAGCTTAAGAATTATACCGAAGCCGTGACTTATGCGGAAAAGGTACTTCAAAATAATAAGATAGATAACGCTATTAAAAGTGATGCACAAATAATTATTGCGCGCTCAGCGATCCAAACAGGAAATGAAGAAAAGGCGAAAAGTGCCTATGCAGAAGTTGCAAAGATCGCTACCGGCAAGCTTGCCGCGGAAGCTTTATACTATGGGGCTTACTTTAAACACCTGGACGGGAATTACGAAGCTTCCAATGCCGACATTCAGAAATTGGCAAAAGATTTTTCCGGATATAAATATTACGGCGCCAAAGGACTGCTTTTGATGGCAAAGAATTTCTACGCCTTAAAAGATGCCTATCAGGCTACTTATATTTTAGACAGTGTGATTTCCAATTTTAGTGAATTTCCGGATGTGGTGGAAGAAGCACAGGCAGAACTTGCGGTGATCAAAGCGTCAGAAGCTAAGACCAATAGTTCAGTAGAGACAGACGGCAACTAATTCATCAATTCAAACCTACTTTAAATGCTAAATTTATTTCAAGATAATTTTATAAAACTCCTTAGGGCAGGACGATTATCATTGGTATTTTTGATCCCTTTTCTATTGGGTCCATCCATTACTTTTGCTCAGGAAGATGATCTGGGAACAGAGGTGGTGAATATCGTCAAACCTTATACACCGACGATCTCTGATGCCTTTAAGGTGAAAGAGACACCCCTATTAAACGATTCTACGACTACCCGGAAGAAAGTCGTGCAATATGAAATATTCTCGGTTCCGGTGGCTTCTACTTTTACTCCTGCGAAAGGTAAGGCGGCTACGGTGGAAAAGGCGAAACCGATCAAACTTTACGATAACTATGCTACGCTGGGATTTGGGACCTATACGTCTGTGTTAGCCGAATTATTCAGCAGTTTTGAACTAAGTAGAACCGATAACGCAGGACTATTTTTTAAACATAATTCTTCTCAAGGGGATATCGATGGAGTACTACTGGAGAATAAATTCTATGATACCGAACTCACAGGAAATTATACCAGCAGGCAACGAGACATGTCTTATAAGATAGAGGCAGGTATAGAACATCAACTCTTCAATTGGTACGGATTGAATCCGCTTTTTGAATCGGCAAGCGAGGAATTGCTGAACGGGATCGATCCACAACAAACGTATTTGGGTGTAAATCTGGGCGGGGATCTAACGATCGAAGAGTCATTATTTACCGGAGGGAAGGCCCGTGTACATTATTTGAGCGATGGTTTTTCATCATCCGAGATCAATGCGATCTTACAACCTAAATTTTCTTTTCCCTTAACGGAATTCACACTCACGGTAGACGGAGATGTGGATTACTTATCCGGTTCATTCGATCGCGATTATTTTGACAATCAAGCCGTTAACTATAGTTACCTCAACGCGGGTGTCGCGCCTGCCTTGGTTTATGTGAACGACGACCTTACGCTGTCACTGGGTGCTGAGGCTGTTGTAAGTTTGGATTCAGAGAACAGTGAGACCAACTTTTTTATCTATCCTAAGATCAATGGATCTTACCGCCTGGTCGACGAATTGTTGATCGTCTATGGTGGCGCCAACGGTTCATTGAATCAAAATTCCTATCGAAATTTAAAAAATGAAAACCCATTTGTTTCTCCTACTTTATCTATAGTGCCAACCAGCACCTTATATGAGGCTTTTGGAGGACTGAAAGGAAAACTCAGTAATGAAGTGGGTTATAATGTGAGAGGGAGTTACGGAAAACAAGAGAACAAGGCTTTATTTCTTTTGAATCCATATAAAGGAATGGATACGAATTTCGAAGGATATGAATATGGAAATTCTTTTGGGGTTACTTACGACGACGTGAATGTTTTACATTTTTTTGGCGAACTGAAGGTAGAAATTTCGGAAGGGTTCTCTTTAGGTGCGGTGGCCAATTTTTATAGTTATTCAATGGATAAGCAGCCTGAAGCATGGAATTTACCTAGTTTGGAAGCTACTTTATTTTCTAATTTTGATATTACTGAAAAGATCTTTGGAGGGGTATCAATGTTCTTTGTCGGGGAAAGAAATGATCTATTCACTTCCGGAACAAGTGCTGAAGTTGTTACCCTGGATGCTTATTTTGATGCTAACGTAAGTTTGGGGTATCGAGTGAGTGATCGTTTGTCTATTTTCGCCAAGGGAAGCAACCTGTTAGGGGAGAATTATGAGAAATGGATAAATTACCCGGTTCAAGGGATACAA
The DNA here is from genome assembly GCA_024643385.1 of Flavobacteriaceae bacterium. Classification (GTDB taxonomy): domain Bacteria; phylum Bacteroidota; class Bacteroidia; order Flavobacteriales; family Flavobacteriaceae; genus JAHEMZ01. The sequence goes on from JAHEMZ010000007.1 coordinate 28,000, forward strand.
GGCCTTATGGGAGCGACCTATAAATTTGATTGGTAAATGAAGCAACCAAAATCTTTTTTCTGCATCTAACAAATAGCTAGGAAAGGAAAGAAAAGTTTAGGGTTTAATATAGAAGAAGCATCTCTGAGAATGAGGTGCTTTTTTTTATCTTTGCCAAAACTAAAAATCGATGAAAATATTCACTTTCCTGCTCTTTTCCTTATTTTTATTTGGGTGCTCCACTCCTAAAAAACAGGTGGATCTATTGGTGATAAATGCAAAAGTTTATACTGTAAACAGCGCTTTTGACGTGGCCAATTCCTTCGCCGTTTCAAATGGTAAAATTGTGGAAGTAGGTAAGGCGGAGGAACTCCAATTGAAATATAACCCGTTTGAACTACTGGATGCTGAAGGAAAGACGATCGTGCCCGGACTCATTGACGCACATGCTCATTTATTCGGTTTTGGATTAGGATTACAAGATGTGGATCTTGTAGGGACGATAAGTAAAGCCGAAGTATTACAAAAATTAGCTGATTTCGAAAAGGGCCGAAATTCAGAATTTATTCATGGACGGGGATGGGATCAGAACGATTGGGATCAGAAAGAATTCCCCACTAAAGAAGATCTGGATGCTTTATTTCCGGATACCCCGGTGGCCTTATCCCGAATCGATGGTCATGCACTTTGGGTAAATAGCAAAGCATTGGAATTGGCTGGTGTTACTGCGAGTACTAAAATGAGTGGGGGAGAAGTGGTCTTAAAAGACGGAGAACCCTCGGGTATATTGATCGACGCTCCTACGGCACTGGTCTATAATATCATGCCGGGTATTTCCGGGAAAACAATGATAGCAGCACTTTTGGATGCAGAGAAGATATGCGTAGACTTAGGACTTACCACTGTGAATGATGCCGGTTTGGATCGGGAGATCATTGAACTTATTGATAGTTTGCAGCAAGCAGGAACCATGAAACTGAAGGTCTATGCGATGGTATCAAATTCCCCTGAAAATTTGGATTATTACTTAAACAAAGGGATCATCACCACCGATCGACTTACTGTTCGATCGGTTAAGGTATATGGCGATGGCGCCTTAGGATCGAGAGGAGCTGCTTTACGTGCTCCTTATTCTGATCATGCCGGACATTTTGGGGCGATGAGTACCGAAAGTACAGAACTGGAATCACTGGCGCTACGAATAGCGCAGGCAGGCTATCAAATGAATACGCATGCCATTGGTGATTCTGCCAATATATCGGTATTAAGAGCCTATCAAAAAGCCTTGACCGGGAAGAAAGATTCGCGTTGGAAGATCGAACATGCCCAGATCATCAGCGCCATAGATTTTGATAAGTTTTCGGATAATATCATTCCCTCTGTACAACCAACGCATGCTACCAGTGACATGTATTGGGCAGAGGACCGACTGGGCTCGGAACGGATCCAAGGGGCTTATGCCTACAAAACCTTATTGAACAAAGCAGGAGTGATTGCCCTGGGAACCGATTTTCCGGTAGAAAAAGTGAATCCTATGCATACCTTTTATGCAGCGGTCGCACGAAAGGATCTAAATCATTACCCGGAAGGAGGCTATCACAAGGAAGAAGCATTAACTCGTGAAGAGACCCTTAAAGGGATGACCATCTGGGCCGCCTATTCCAATTTTGAAGAAAATGAAAAGGGTAGTATAGAAACGGGAAAGGCTGCCGACTTCGTACTTTTGGAAAAGGATATCATGAACTGCCCGGAAGATGAAATTCCAAATATTCAAGTGGTGGCCACCTATATTAACGGGGAGAAGGTAAAATAGTTATTTTCCTCCTTTTGCTTGTAGGTCTGCAATACATAAAGGATCCAGTGGAGGGACAGCACCCTTCGCGAACAGTCGTGTCAACTGGCTGCGACCCACATTCGTAGCGTCAAAATACATAAGGCATTCTTCGACCACACAATGCTTGGCGCTATTCGGGTCTTCATGTACAGAATGAATATCATCGTTCTGGAGATTCACCAATCCGAAAATATGTCCGAATTCGTGTTCTAGGGTTGTTTGCTCCAAAAGGGGAAGCAATTGAGGCTCGGACTGCGTGATGATCTCTAATGTCTTTTGATAGATAACGATAGAGGTATTTCTGTAGGCCGTTCCTAAAGTTACCGTCGATTGTGTGTCGTTGGAAGAACTGCCATTTGAGAAAAAAATATAAACAGCAATGTCATTTCCAACAGTGTACTGTGTTCTAAATTCTTCTTCAAAGTCCTTGATCTCATCTAACGTAAAGGGTGCGCCAGCCTGATCCGGAATTTGTCGTTCAATGAATTGAATACCTCCCGGTTTAAAAACTCTTTCTTCGATAAAATTGCGAAAGGCTTGAATGCTTGCTGCATCCGGCTGAAATGAAGCAGTAGACACAAGTTCCACTCTAAGTTTAGTGTAGATATCATCTGAAAGCAGGTCTTCTGCAGAAGTCCCCAATGCCTTTTTATTTTCTGCCGTGGGATCGACGGGATTTTCGTCGGCATCGTCATCTTTACAAGCGACGAAAATGAGGCTGATCCCTAAAAAAAGAAAAAATAAACGTAAAACCGACTTCATAGTGCAAATTTTGTATTTTTAGCAAACATAAACTTAAATACTCCACCACGAAAATGAAGTCATTTTTTTTAACGATTATTTTATTGATTTGTTTTAACGCGACTGCGCAAATAGACGATTTTCAAAAGGAAATCATTGATCTCTTGAATATTAATGGAACTCGTGTCAACTACGGCGTAGCCTATTATGAAGTCTTTCCGTTGTTAAAGCGAAATTTCAAGGATAAGGACATTCCGGAAGAAGCATGGACCCAGCTGGAAGAAGGGGAAGAAAAACAAGTCGATAAGGCCATTGCACAACTTACTTTTGCGTATCGAAAATACTTTTCCAGAGAAGATATTCAGGCTATGACCGAATTTTATATGACGGATGCAGCCCAGAAATTTATTTCAGATGAAACTTTAACCGCAGAAGAGGATAAGCAGATCGATGATTTCCTCAGTTCTGATGTGGGTAAAAAGATGAAGAAAAATCAGAAGGAACTGAATGGAGACCTGAGTAAAATGAAGGATGAATGGAGTCGGGAACTATTTGGTGCCAAAATGAAAGAATTGATCAAATCGGGATACCTCAACTAGGTAAGTCGGACCAGATAATCAAAATTATTTCCCCGGGCTATGATCTTAAATTGTAGCCCGTTTTCTTTGGCCAATTCTTCAAACAATCGCTCGTCAAGATACAACCACGGAAAGGCATCACTTTTTTGGTTCTTATAGGTCATGGTGAATTCCAGCTCCCCGTAATATCGATCGGCCGGAACCCAAATGCCACCTTCTTCACTGCTGTCGTACATATATTGTAGATCACTGGAATCGATCAGGATTTGACCTCCGGGGTTCAACATAGATTTTAAATGTTGCAGGTATTCGGTGGTTTGCTCGACGGTTTCAAAGATCCCTGCTCCGTTCATCAAGAGTAATATGGTGTCATAACCTTTTCTATTAAGCTCCAATAATGAAATGCATTCCGCGTCCTTGACACCTCTTGCCCGGGCTACTTTGATCGCTCCTTCAGAAATATCGATCGCAGTAGCGAAAAGCCCTTTTTCCTGTAGCCATAACGAATGACTCCCGGCCCCGCAACCCACATCTAATACTTTGCCTTTACAAAGCTGTAAAGCCTTTTGTTCTATATCCGGCATTTCAGAAAAACTTCTGAACAAATACGGAATGGGAAGCTCATCTTCTTCACTGATATTGGTCTCGGTAATGATATCCTCTGAATAACGATCCTCAAAATAATCGATAAGAGCCTGTCCTAAAATGTCTTTCATTTGCCTATTTTTGAATCATGGATGAAATTTTGAAACAACTTCCACAGCGAGCCAAAGATACGGAGAAAGAGAACAAGAAGTTCTTTGCCAGGCTGAAGAAAAAACCGCCCAAGCAGTTGGATTCACTGATGGTCGAATTGCACGAAGCCGAATTTCAACGCACCGATTGTCTCCGTTGTGCAAATTGTTGCAAAACCACCGGACCTTTATTTACGGCTAAGGATATCGAGCGGATCTCGAAGCATTTCAGAATGAAACAGCAACAGTTTATCGACACGTATCTATCGATCGATGAAGAAAACGATTATGTATTGCAAAGTGTGCCTTGTACCTTTTTGGGAGCCGATAATTATTGCTCTATTTATGAGGTGAGACCTAAAGCTTGTAGAGAATTTCCCCATACGGATCGCAAGAAGTTCCAACAGATTTCCAACCTAACTTTAAAGAACGTAGCCATATGTCCCGCAGCGTTCAATATTGTAGAGGAGATGAAGAAAAGATTGCCACAATGAAGTGTCAGGTGAAAACTACTTTACTCTATTGGTTGATTTCCTTAGGAATCAATGCTCAAACACTGACCTTTCCCGACCCTAATTTCGAAAATGCCCTGGTCAATTTCAATGTGGTCGATACTACCGGCAATGGTCTCGGGGATAGCGTGTGTGATACTAACGGGGATGGGTTCATACAGTTGAGTGAGGCCGAAGCGGTCATCGGTTTGATCGTGTCTTATCAAAACATTGAATCGCTGGAAGGTATTGAGTATTTCAGCAACCTGGAAACCCTTAAATCCAGAGGAAACTTTTTAAGTTCCTTAGATCTGTCGCAAAATGCACAATTAACCTGGCTGCATATTGAAACCAATCCGTTAACCGAGATCGATCTTTCACAGAATTTCCTCATGGAGCGCCTCTGGATCTATCAGATCCAACTTTCAGCCTTGGATGTGTCACATATGCCAAGCCTGCAATCTTTGCGTGTGTATACAAACCAGCTACAAAGTCTAAACATTCAAAATGGGAACAATGAACAGTTAACCGATTTTCAAGCGTATAACAATCCCAATTTGTATTGTATTCAAGTAGATGATGTTGGTTTTGCGGAGAGCAATCCGAATTGGGTAAAAGATGAGTCAGCACAATATAACGAAAACTGCTTATTGGGAGTGAATTCATTCGAACTTGCTGAAAAAGTGATTTTATTTCCTAATCCCGTTACGGATCAATGCACTATTGAAAGTGAAATTCCGGTGGTTTCTGTTACCCTATATGATAGTTCAGCCAAGAAGCTACTTCAATTTTTTCATCCAAAAACCGATCTTAATTTGGAGTCAATCGCGGCAGGTTTCTATGTTGTTAAGGTGCAAACTTCAGAAGGAAATGTTTGGAAACGACTTGTTAAAAATTAACTATTCGTAGAGAAGGTATTTCTTTCGCAATTTTTGAAAATCAGCTAATCCATTTTTCCAAGTGGTTCGAATCTCTTCGGAATTCATCCCCGATTTGATTTGCCGCTCCAAGGTTTCGGTGCCCGCAAGCTTGGTAAAGAAAGAGGTGAAAAAAGTCTCTTTTTTCGGATAAACGTGATACGCATCGATCAACCATTGCAAGTTCAATTGATCCATTCTTTTTACGTTACGTAAATCCATCCCATAGCAAACTTGTCCTTTGTGTTTTGGATTTTTAGCACCTTCATTTGGCGCTGGAGTGAACGAAAAGGAATAGGTTGCCGCAGGTAGATTCGGGTCCCCAAAAATTTGAAATTGCATATCGGTTCCGCGACCGGCACTGAGCGGTGTTGATTCAAAAAAACAAAGACTTGGGTATAGATTAATGGCTTGATCGTTCGGTAAATTGGGGGAAGGCTTTATCGGAAGTGAATAGGGTATTTTGTGGTTGTAATTTTTAACCGGGACAACAGTGAGTTTGCATTGGAGCCTGTCTTTCAACCACTCTTCCCCATTGATCATTTGAGCATATTCCCCAATGGTCATTCCATGGACCACAGGCACCGGATGCATGCCGACAAAACTTTTGTACTCCGATTTCAAAATGGGTCCATCCATATAATGTCCATTGGGATTAGGACGGTCTAAAACAATTACCGGGATATTTTTTTCGGCGCAGGCCTCCATAACGTAATGCAGTGTAGAGATATAAGTATAAAACCTGGCGCCGACATCTTGAATATCAAAGACCATAATATCCAATCCTTCCAATTGTTCCGGAGAAGGTTTTTTATTAGCTCCATAAAGTGATATAATAGGGATGCCTGTCTTTGCATCCATACCGTCTTTGATGGTTTCGCCTGCATCCGCCGTCCCTCGAAAACCGTGTTCGGGCGCAAAGGCCTTTACCACGTTCACTTCCTTGGATTGTAAAAAATCAACTAGATGCGTAAAATCGCCGGTTGACTCTTGATATACTGAAGTTTGATTCGCTATCACGCCGACACTTTTACCACTTAATAGAGGCAGATAGAATTCAAATTGCTGAATTCCGGGCGAGATTTCATGAACGCTTATGGTAGCTTTTTCCGTATTGAATGAAGTCTCCGTTTTTTCCTGGTTCTGACTTCCGCATGAAAAACAAAGGAACATCGTTATAGGAAGAGCCATTTTTAATGTATTTTTGAAGAAACTTAGCCACATTTTCATCAGTGAATTTCGAATTTTTTACGGCTCGACGCATCATTGCTTCGAAGGATTATAAAAGTAGTGTTTCGGCACCAATTATAAAAATTGCTATTATCGCAATTTCTTTGGGAATCGTGATTATGCTGGTCTCGATCGCGACGGGCGTAGGGCTGCAAAAAAAAATACGCGAAAAAGTATCTGCTTTTAATGGTGATATTCTCATTACCAACTACGACACCAATCAAAGTGATGATTCTCAAATTCCTATTTCAACAGATCAGGAGTTTTATCCTGTATTTACTGCCGTGGAGGGAATCACCCACATTCAAGTTACCGCATCCAAAGGAGCGATCATCCGCACGGCGACCGATTTTGAAGGCGTTGTCGTAAAAGGAGTAGGGGATGATTATCAATGGGATTACTTTGCTGAATATTTAGTAGATGGAAGGTTGCCGAATTTTCAAGGTGCCTTGAACGACGAGATATTAATAGCCAATTACCTGGCCAGACGACTTCAATTGAAGTTGGGAGATCGAGTCAACACCTTTTTTCTAGCGGAAGATAGTGAGCGAAAAACAAGAAGCAGGGGCTTTGAGGTCGTGGGTATTTATGATAGTGGTTTTCAACAATTTGACGAACAATTTGTCCTGGCCGATATTCGACATATTCAACGCCTTAACAACTGGAAGGAGAATGAAGTAGGATCTTTTGAGCTTTTTGTGGACGATTTCAATAAGATCGGTGAGATCGGAGCAGCGGTGTACCAGGCTACACCCAATACCTTAGACACCTTGACGATTCGCGATAAATATTATTCCATTTTTGAATGGCTGGACCTTTTTGATTTTAACATTATTCTCATTATTGGGATCATGATCTTGATCGCCGGAATTAATATGATCACCGCCTTGCTGGTCCTAATTCTGGAACGTACGCAAATGATTGGAATATTGAAGGCCTTAGGTAGTAGCGATTGGAGTGTACGAAAAATATTTCTTTATAATGCAGCCTATATTATTTGTGTAGGATTGTTTTTTGGAAACATTATCGGCGTGGGATTACTGTTGATCCAGAAGTATGGAAAAGTGATTACCTTGGACCCATCTACTTATTATGTCAGCGAAGCACCTGTATTTATTGATGCCGGCTATATTCTGTTGCTAAATCTGGGTACTTTATTATTATGTCTTTTAATGCTGCTTATTCCTTCTTATTTGGTGGCAAAGATATCACCGGTGAAAGCCATTCGTTTTGAATAAAATAAGACCGACCTCCTTAAAAGTAAAACGGGTTTTGTACTTTTGCCCCGCATAAAAATTTACATGGAATACGCAAAAAACATATTGGAAACCATAGGGAATACACCCTTGGTGAAAATAAATAAGCTTACCGCCGAATTACCCTGTTTGGTGTTGGCAAAGTATGAAACCTTCAATCCCGGGAATTCTGTCAAGGATCGCATGGCGGTTAAAATGATCGAAGATGCGGAAGCCGACGGACGTTTAAAGCCCGGAGGAACTATCGTAGAAGGAACGAGTGGCAATACCGGAATGGGTTTAGCACTGGCCGCTATTGTAAAAGGATACAAAATGATCTGTGTTACTTCCGATAAACAGAGTAAGGAAAAGGTTGATATTTTGAGGGCAGTGGGAAGCGAAGTTTATGTTTGTCCAACCAATGTTGCCCCTGATGATCCTCAGTCTTACTATTCAACGGCTCGTCGTTTGGCAGCGGAAATCCCGGGTGCCTGGTATGTGAACCAATACGACAATCCGAGCAATGCAAGAGCTCATTACGAGAGTACCGGTCCGGAGATATGGAAACAGACGGATGGAAAAATAACTCACTTCGTGGTGGGAGTAGGTACCGGAGGAACCATTAGTGGGGTAGGTAAATATTTAAAGGAACAAAATCCAAATGTAAAAATCTGGGGGGTCGATACCTATGGCAGTGTTTTTAAGAAATACCACGAGACCGGAATTTTTGATGAAAAAGAGATCTATCCTTACGTGACAGAAGGTATCGGTGAAGACATTCTCCCGCTTAATGTTGATTTTTCCATTATTGACGGATTTACAAAAGTGACCGATAAAGATGCAGCTGTTTATACACAACGCCTTTCTAAGGAGGAAGGGATGTTCTTAGGGAATTCAGCCGGAGCAGCCATCAAAGGGGTGCTTCAACTGAAAGAACATTTTACCAAAGATGATGTGGTTGTGGTGCTATTTCATGATCATGGCAGCAGGTATGTGGGTAAAATGTACAACGACGATTGGATGCGCAAAATGGGCTACATCGAATAGATAAATGATCACTATAAAATCCTTTTCCAACGAAAAGGATTTCTTATTTTTAGCCCCTAAAGTTAACTCCTCATAAATTTAATTTACATTTTTATGAAGGAGGATTTTCTTCACTACCTATGGAAATTTCAGAAATTTTCTAAGGTAGATCTGCAAACAATTTCCGGAGAACCCATCCGTATCTTATCCGTTGGAAATCATAATTTCAATGCCGGCCCCGATTTTTTAATGGCTCAGGTTGAAATTGGAGGACAACTCTGGGCGGGCCATGTAGAAATACATCTAGAATCCTCTCAATGGTATGATCATCAGCACCAAAAGGATTTGAATTACGACAATGTGATCCTTCATGTGGTTTGGGAATATGACAAAGAGGTCATTCGAAAGGATAACAGTTCTTTACCTACCTTAGTTTTAAAAGATAAAGTGTTGCCGGAAATGGTACATAGTTATCATCAATTATTTGCTGAACCTCGTCGCTTTATTTCCTGTGAAGATCATTTTCCCAATCTGGAAGGATTTCTGCTGAACAGTTGGCTGTGGCGTATGTTTATCGAACGTCTTCAGATGAAGTCGGAATGGATCTCCCAACAACTGAAGGAAACCGAAAACAACTGGGAATCGGTATTCTTTAGGTTGTTGTGTAAGACCTTCGGGTTAAAAGTAAATGGGGAATCGTTTTTAAGTATTGCCACTTCAGTGGATTATGCTGTAATCAAAAAATGCAGTACACATCCAAAGCGATTGGAAGCGTTGTTATTTGGTCAAGCCGGTTGGCTTGAAACAGTTGCGGAGGATAGTTACGTAAAAGAGCTTCAAGTTCAATATGCGTATTTGAAAAAAATATATGCTATTTCAGCGCAAGGAGTTATTAAACCCAAGTTTTTCCGGTTACGTCCGTCGAATTTTCCCAGTCTAAGATTGGCACAATTATCCAAATTATGGTCCCATAATCCACATCTGTTTTCGGCTATTATGGAAGCTAAAGACAAGACAGAACTGTCATCCCTTTTTCACATTGCGGTCGGAAATTATTGGGATACTCATTATAAATTTTCTGTGGCATCCCCTCAAAAGAAAAAGGAATTGTCCCAAGGTTTTATCGATCTACTTTTGATCAATGTTGTGATTCCTTTGAAATTCACCTACGGCATTTTCTACGGAAATGATCCTTCTGAGGAAGTAACAGATCTTGCATTGTCCATATCCGGAGAGAAGAACCGGGTAGTGTCCTCATTTCAGCGGTTAAGAACGTTGGAAGATTCCGCATGGCACAGTCAGTCGTTGTTACATCTAAAGAATCAGTATTGTGAAAATTTTCAATGTATGAATTGTGAAGTAGGTAATTTTATCTTTAGCAGGCAAAGCGAACCCATGCACTCGGCAAATGGTATTTTTGATTGGAAAAATGCTTCATCCTTATAGATGATGCTTTTCTTATTATATATTTGTTACATTCGAGCACTAAACAAACTAGCATGTTCAATTCATTAAGGCATTTTCTTGAAAAGAGAGGTTTTTATGTGAGTTCTAGGCTGGCAGACAGATTGGGAATGCGGGCCCGTACGGTACGTTTTTCCTTTATATATCTTACCTTCGCCACTTTTGGGGCAGGTTTTGCCCTTTACCTGTTTTTGGCTTTTTGGCTACGCGTAAAGGATTTAGTATATACAAAACGGACTTCGGTGTTTGATCTATGATGCGTTTTCTACAATCTAAAATGTTCGGAGCGATGTTATTGCTCATCTTCATCTTCCTGATTGGAGTGATGGGGTTTAAGGTCATATATTCATATAGTTGGATCGACGCTTTTTATATGACCGTAATAACGATCACTACGGTGGGATTTGGAGAATTACATCCGATGTCGTCATCGGAAAAGATATTCACATCTTTCCTTATTCTTTCGAGTATCTTCATCTTGGGGTATTCGATTAAAGTGATTTCAGAATATTTATTGAGTAAAAGTAATATTGGTAACTTAAGACATAAAAAAGTGCAAGAAAAGATCGACAAGCTCCATAATCACGTGATTGTTTGTGGTTTTGGAAGAAATGGAAAACAAGCTGCTCAAAAGTTAGATGCCTATAAAAAAGGGTATGTGATCGTTGAAATGAGAGAGGACGTAGTGGAAAGGTTCTATGACGAAAAACATTTGTTTGTTCACGGAAATGCTAATGAAGATGAGGTCTTGATCAAAGCAGGAATTGAAAGGGCTTCCACTGTTATATGTGCGCTTCCCAGCGATGCCGACAATCTTTTTATTGTGCTTTCAGCAAGGCAAATAAATAAAAACCTTAAGATAATAAGTAGAGCTACCGAAGAGACATCCTATCAAAAATTGAAATTGGCAGGAGCGGATAACGTGATCATGCCCGATAAGATTGGAGGTGAGCATATGGCTTCCTTGGTCGTTGTCCCGGATCTGGTTGAATTCTTGGATAATTTATCTGTTTCAGGAGAACAGGACAGTATTAATGTGGAACAAGTTCCTTTTGAAAAGGTCTGTCCAAGCGGTAAGGAACAAGCCATAAGTGATTTGGATCTTCGTAAGAAAACGGGTTGTTCCATTATTGGATATAAAACCCCGGAGGGCGAATATGTGGTAAATCCTGAGCCATCTTTGATCTTAAAAAAAGATTCCAAATTGATTTTGATCGGACGTCCCAACCAGATCGAAAGTTTAAAACAATTGTATCATGTTTAAGATGGACGACAATAATTAGAGTTCAAAAATTTGAAATCGCCGTTTTTTTTAGCATCTTGCTAACCCTTAAAAATTTCTAACTAAAAAACCAATTATGAAGAAATATCTTCTAGCCATTCTAACTTTCTTAATTCCTATAATCACTTTTGCCCAAGAAGGTACTGAGGTAGGTATTGACCAAAAGATCGATCAGGCTTTTGCGCCCATTGCCGAATTTTTTACCCATGTAATTTTCTTTGAGATAGCGGGCACCCCATTCGTATTAATCTTATTGGTGGGTAGTGCTGCGTTTTTTACCTTGTATTTTGGCTTCCCAAATGTTCGTTATTTCTGGCGAGCCATTCAAACCGTTAGAGGGAAGTATGAAGATATTGAGAAACACGGAGCTAAAATATTGTACGGAGAAGAAGGGATCGCTCAAGGAAAAGACTTGACAAAGGTAGATGATATAGAAGAACATATTGATAATCTGCCGGATGATCTGGCCATCGATGGTGATATTAAGGATACCATTAGGGACGAAAGCTCTCATGGTGAAGTGTCGCATTTTCAAGCACTTGCTACTGCTGTATCCGGAACAGTTGGGAATGGGAATATTGCCGGTGTCGCTTTAGCGATTGCCCTAGGTGGACCCGGAGCTACTTTCTGGATGGTTGTTTGCGGTTTCCTTGGAATGTCCACCAAATTTGTGGAATGTACCCTGGGGGTGCAGTATCGGGATGTAGGCGAGGACGGGACTGTTTATGGAGGTCCCATGTATTATCTGACAAAAGGATTGAAAGACCGGGGGATGGCAACGTTAGGAAAAATTGCAGCGGTACTTTTTGCTATCTTTTGTATCGGGGGTTCTTTTGGCGGAGGAAATGCGGCGCAGTCCAATCAAGCGACTATTGTACTTAAGGAATTATTTGAATTAGAAAGCACAGGCGCCGGTTTTTGGATTGGTGTGATGATCGCATTCTTTGTGGGAATTATCATTATTGGCGGGATCAAGCGAATCGCTTCCGTCACCGAAAAGATCGTGCCGTTCATGGCCATTTTGTATATCGCGTGTTGTCTTTATATCATTTTCGTAAACTTTGGACTTTTAGACGATGCAATTGCACTTATCTTTAGAGAAGCATTTAATCCTAAAGCTATTGGAGTGGGAGGGGTAATAGGAGTATTATTGGTTGGTTTTAAACGAGCTGCCTTCTCCAATGAAGCAGGAGCCGGATCAGCCTCCATTGCTCACTCCGCGGTGCGAACCAAATATTCAGCCAGTGAAGGATTAGTGGCATTATTAGAACCATTTATCGATACGGTCGTCATCTGTACAATGACTGCTTTGGTGATCATTATCTTTAATTTTGGTGGTTTCTTCGAATACGGAGGAGATGGTACCGGAGCGGTGCTTATCAATGGAGTTTCTTACGAAGGTGCGGGGATTACTTCTATAGCTTTTGCTGAATATATTCCTTATTCAAAAATATTCCTGACGATTGCCGTTGTGCTTTTTGCAGTTTCTACGATGATCTCATGGTCTTACTACGGACTGCAATCTTGGAAATTCCTTTTTGGAAGAGGTAAAAGAGCAGACTTAGTTTATAAGGTACTGTTCCTTGCATTTATCATTATTGGAGCCGCAGCTAGCATGGGCTCAATCTGGGATTTCTCGGATGCCATGATCTTTGCAATGGTCTTCCCGAATATGGTGGGATTATACCTTCTGTTCCCGGTAGTGAAAAAGCAATTGAAACGGTATCTGGATGCCATCAATCTAAAACGCGAGGCGTTGGAAGAATAATCTAACTTAATACATAAACTCCCCTCAATATTAATGATATAAAAGAGTGGAGTTATGATCAATCCTATTTTTAAATCCCACTTTAACTTCAGTAGAAGTGAACAAAGTGGGATTTTAATTTTAATTATTTTGACAGCTATTTTGATAATGGTGAATTACTTCTATCCCATTCCCGAGCCGGTGTCGTTGGATGTGAGTGCACCACATATTGTGCACTTACAAAAGGAAATGGATTCGCTTTGGGAATTAGAATTAGAGAGGAAGAAGCCTAAACTATATCCCTTCAACCCTAATTTTATTACCGATTTCAAGGCTTACACCTTAGGTATGAGCCCCGAACAATTTGACGCGTTGAAAGCCTTTCGGGAGAGTGGGAACTGGATTCGATCTGTTGGAGATTTTAAAGAAGTGACCGGGGTGGATGAGATCTGGTTGGATTCGATCGGTGGTTACTTCAAGTTTCCGAAATGGGTAAGCCGTCCGGATAAGACGGAAAGATATAAAAAGGATGCGGTGCTGAGCTATACTCAAAAAAAAGATCTTAATACGGCTACCGGTGAAGAATTGCAAAAGGTATATGGAATAGGTCCCGCCTTAAGTGAGCGGATCATAAAATACCGGTCAAAGCTGGGTAGCTTCACCGATGACATTCAGATTTATTTTGTGTACGGTCTGGAGGAGACTGTCGTGGAAAAATTACTACGTCAATTCACCGTGAAAACCCCTAAACAGATCGAAAAGATCAATATCAATACAGCTTCCGCTTCTGATATCGCTACCGTTCCGGGAATTTCATTTTCACTGGCAAAAGCTATCTGGGAGTTTATTCTACTGCACGATGGATTACACGACCTTAATGAATTAACAAAATTTGAAGAAATTACGGCGCGAAAATTGACGTTAATTCAGTTATATTTGTCCACTGATTAAAAGACTTTAAGTAGTTAGTATTCCCTTTAAAGTCGAAACCAATATCGATCAATGAATCAATTATATTTTACAGAAGAACATGAGTTTTTCAGAAAGTCTTTTCGCGATTTTCTACAGAAAGAAGTAGTACCTCATATTGATAAATGGGAAAAAACCGGTACCATCGAAAGGTTTATTTGGGAGAAGATGGGCGAAATGGGTTACTTCGGAATTTCATACCCTGAAGCATACGGCGGGTTAGATCTCGATATTTTCTACATGGTCATTTTTCTGGAGGAAATGCAACGTTTGAATAGTGGAGGCTTCGCGGCCGCGATGTGGGCTCACGCCTATCTAGCCATGACCCATCTCGACAAAGAAGGAAATCATGCTCAAAAGCAAAAATATTTAACACCCAGTATTTCAGGCGAAATGATAGGCTGTTTGTGTATCACAGAGCCCTTTGGAGGAAGTGATGTGAGCGGAATGCGCTCCACCGCAATCAAAGAGGGCGGACATTATATTCTTAACGGGTCAAAGACATTTATTACCAATGGCGTATATAGCGATTATTTGGTGATCGCTGCAAAAACATCTCCGGAACTTGGAAATAAGGGGATCAGTATTTTTGTGGTCGACAGAGATACTCCGGGGGTTTCGGCGACCAAACTGGATAAGTTGGGCTGGCGCGCCAGCGATACCGGTGAAATCGCATTCGACAATGTAAGGGTTCCTTTGGAAAATTTATTGGGCGAGGAAAATCAGGGTTTCGGTTATATCATGCAGCACTTTGCTTTGGAGCGATTGATCATGGGTATCAATGCACATGCGCGAAGTGAATGGGCATTGGAATACACCATTCAGTATATGAAGGATCGAACGGCCTTCGGTCAAAGTATTTCTAAATTTCAAGCCCTTCGCCATAAGGTAGCGCAGCTAAGCGCGGAAGTAGAAGTGAGTAAGACCTTTAATTACCATGTAGCAAAGAGTTTGGGTGATGGACATTATGTGGTGAAAGAAGCCACCATGTCTAAATTAATTTCCACTAAGATCGCCGATGAGGTGGCTTATGAATGTCTGCAATTGTTGGGAGGTTATGGATACATGGAAGACTACCCCATGGCTCGACTATTTAGAGACAGCAGATTAGGTCCAATAGGCGGGGGAACTTCTGAAATATTAAGAGAGATCATTGCCAAAATGATCATCGACGGAAAAGAATATAAACCGCTAACCTAATTTTTAATAATGCAGAAGATGAAGTATGGTCGTTTAAAATATTTTTTGATTTTATCAATCGGATTCTTCAGCATCCATAGTTATGCGCAAACCGAGCTTAAAAGTAAGGTAGTGGACTTCTTGACCTATATGCCGATTGAAAGCGCCAGTGTTTATGTTAAAAATACCACGGTTGGATCTATCAGTAATTCGGATGGAAAATTTGCTTTAGTGGTTCCTCGGGAATTTGAAAATGACACGCTGGTTGTCTCTTCCATTGGTTACAAGAGTTTTAAAACGGCCATTAAAGATTTTGACGCTACCTCAGATATATTTTTAGAAGAGGAGGTAGCCTCTCTGGATGAGATCGTTCTGATCGCGGAAACCAGGCCCAAAACAGGGAATGATATTGTCGTAAAGGCGATTGAAAGATTGAGTAAGAATTTACCCGAACTACCTTATTTACAAAAGGGGTTTTTAAGACACAAGGAGCGAAATAAAAAAGAATATAAATGGCTTATCGAAAGTGCCATCACCTTATACGATTCCAGTTATGCTTCCGGTGCCAAGAACAATTTGAAAATAAATGTCGATGAAACCAGAAAGAGCTATGACCTGAGAGATGTGGACAGTTTATTTGTGTATTCTTCCTACCTGCGATATCATGCCCATAAAGTAAATATAAGATCGAGGAACTTGATTCGAGATACCATTGAAACAGCCACTTTGGTGTCTGCGATCAAGTGGAATGATGAGCGAGTGAATGGCTTAGATCATCTTTTTAGAGGAAAACTGAATTTGGTTAGAAACTCCAATGTCTCTCAAGCATTATTTGGAAGTGAAATACTCGATACACACCAGTTTGAATTGGATACTATTTTGGTGGATGACGGTAAGAAGTTATATAAAATAAAGATTTCCAAAAGTACCGACTTCATTGGACTGGATACAGAGAATATTTATAATGAAGGATTTGAAGCGAAAGGATGGATCTATATTTATTGGGACAATTATGCCATCAAAAAAATAGAATATGAATTGATAGCCGCTTCCGACGCTCAGAAAAAAAGAAGCAAAAGCCTTTTTGACACACAGATCAATCACAAACTCGTTATTACCTATAAAGAGTTTGATGGAAAAATGTATCCCAACTATCTATATTATGAAGCTCCAAAGTTGGTAAATATCGGGGATCGATCTTCCGATAGAGAAAAGAACGAACAGGAACAAGGGGTTGACAAGGCAGAACAATTTTATTATACCATCCAGGAAATTGTATTTACAGAGATTATCCAAGATCCGGAAATAATAGCTCAGGCACTTCAAGCAGATTGGTCGGAAGATATATTTTCATCGAAACCATACAATCAAGAGTTTTGGAAAAACTACAATGTATTACTGGAAAGTGCAGAGGAAGAAAAGTTGATTCAGGATTTAAGTAAGCGCGCCACTTTATTTAAACAATAATTTTTAGTTTTTTTTGTGGCAAGTATAATTTTCCTTTTTATATTTGCCGTCCCTAAAGAGAGGAGGTGATGATACTATGTTAATAATACCAGTAAAAGACGGAGAAAACATTGACAGAGCGCTAAAGCGTTTCAAGCGTAAGTTCGACAAAACGGGCACGATGCGTCAATTAAGAGATAGGCAACAATTTACAAAGCCTTCAGTGAGACGTAGAAAGCAAGTTCAAAAGGCTCAATACATCCAGCATCTTAGAGATCAGGAAGAAATTTAATATTACTTCCCTTAGAATACTTTAAATCCGCCACGGCAATTCGTCCGGCGGATTTTTTTATGTCCTGAACCGATCATCAAGTTCTAAAGTTTATTGTAAATTTAACGAGCAACCTACATCAAAAATTAATGATCCATGCCCTTTAAGGATTTTATTGATTACCTGCAACTGGAAAAGAATTACTCGACACATACGGTGCTGGCGTATGAGAACGACTTAAGAGATTTTTCAAATTTTGCGGAAGAGAATTTCGATTATAAGGATATCAAACGGGTCAACTACAGCATTGTGAGAAGCTGGATCGTTAGATTGGTGGATAGTGGTATATCCAATCGAACGGTGAACAGAAAGATGTCTTCTCTAAAAACCTACTATAAGTTCTTGCTAAAAACAGGTCAAATCGAGGAGAACCCAATGGCCAAGCATAAGTCATTGAAAACGAACAAAAAACTTCAAGTTCCTTTTTCAGAAAATGAAATCGATCAGGTGATCAATTTACTGGCGGAAGAGGAAGGGTTTGTGGGTCTGCGAAACAAGCTCATCGTAGAGCTTTTTTATGCCACCGGTATGCGAAGGACAGAACTGGTGAACCTAAAGGTAGCTGATGTGTCATTTTATCAGAATACCCTCAAGGTATTGGGGAAAAGAAATAAGGAACGTATAATTCCCATTATACCGTCTACGTTAAAGACCCTGGAACAATATTTAGATGAACGAAGTCGTTTAGAAAATATAAAGGATGAACGCTATTTATTACTTTCTGAAAAGGGAGTTAAAATATATGAAACACTTGTTTACAGAATTATAAATTCCTATTTTAGTAAAGCATCAGAAAAGGTCAAGAAAAGCCCCCATATCTTACGCCATTCTTTTGCAACGCATCTTCTGAATGAAGGAGCCGATTTGAACGCAGTCAAAGAACTGCTGGGGCATGCGAGTTTAGCGTCGACGCAGGTGTATACTCATAATAGTATTGCTCAGTTGAAACAAGTTTACAAAAGCGCGCATCCTAGAAATTCGAATAAGGACTAACTAAAAAATCATTTCGCCTATGAAAGTGAATGTAGAAACCCCCAATTTTGCAGCCGACATTAAGTTAATCGATTTTATCGAAAAGAAACTCTCCAAATTGGAGTTGTTTTATGATAAAATAATCTTTGCGGACGTCTTTTTGAAAGTTAAAAAAACCAGTGAAAAAGAAAATAAGATCGTTGAAATTTTATTAAGTGTTCCCGGTGAGAATTTGATAATTAAGAAGGAAGCAAAAACCTTCGAAGAAGCGACTGATGAATGCGCTCAATCTTTAGAGCGACAGCTAAAGAAAAAGAAGGAAAAACAAAGAGCTTATCTGTAGTTTATTTTTTTTCAAAAATATTTTTTCAATACAAATATTTATTTACATTTGCAGTCCGTTAGAAATAGCGGACTTTTTTATGCTAAATTTTTAGTAGAAAGAGGCCTAAATTGCCGATGTAGCTCAGCTGGTCAGAGCACGTGATTTGTAATCTCGGGGTCGGGGGTTCGAATCCCTTCATCGGCTCTTAAAGTTCTTAAAAATATTGTCATAATTGCACCGGGGAGATACTCAAGCGGCCAACGAGGACAGACTGTAACTCTGTTGTTTTACGACTTCGCAGGTTCGAATCCTGCTCTCCCCACAATTTTGTTTCATATGTTGAAAGTTGGTTTTTTCTAAAATGTCGTTTCAAATTTTTGAAAGAAGACAAAAATTAACTATCTTTGCACGCATTTTTCGGGGTTCATTCCTTGAAATATTTGAAATTTTGAAAGAATGTCCCAAGATAATTTGGGCTAAAAGCGGGAGTAGCTCAGTTGGTAGAGCGTCAGCCTTCCAAGCTGAATGTCGCCGGTTCGAACCCGGTCTCCCGCTCAAAGAGATCTTCAAGAAGAGGAACTGGTTCCTGACTTGAAGTTTTTCTTGTTACCGAAAAGTAACAACACTCTAAACCGTAACCAGTTAAAGCCGGTGTAGCTCAGGGGTAGAGCGTTTCCTTGGTAAGGAAGAGGTCATGGGTTCAATTCCCATCATTGGCTCAAAATTGTACACAATTGAACACTAATATATAACTAAGATTAAATTAATACAAAATGGCAAAAGAAACATTCGACCGGTCAAAACCACACTTAAATGTTGGTACTATCGGTCACGTTGACCACGGTAAGACAACTTTGACCGCTGCTATTACGAAAGTAATGGCTGACAAAGGATATTCTGAAGCTAGATCTTTTGATCAAATCGATAACGCTCCGGAAGAAAAAGAAAGAGGGATTACTATTAACTCTTCACACGTTGAGTATCAGACTCAAAACCGTCATTACGCTCACGTTGACTGTCCTGGTCACGCGGATTACGTAAAGAACATGGTTACGGGTGCTGCCCAAATGGATGGAGCTATCCTTGTAGTTGCTGCTACTGATGGTCCTATGCCACAAACTCGTGAACACATCCTATTAGGACGTCAGGTAGGTATTCCTCGTATCGTTGTTTTTATGAACAAAGTGGATATGGTGGATGATCCTGAATTACTAGAGCTTGTTGAAATGGAGATCCGTGATCTATTGAACTTTTATGAGTACGATGGTGACAATGGACCTGTAATTCAAGGTTCTGCTCTTGGTGCATTGAACGGTGAACCAAAATGGGTTGATACGGTTGTTGAATTGATGGAGGCAGTTGACTCTTGGATCGAAGAACCACTTCGTGAAATTGACAAGCCATTCTTAATGCCGATAGAAGATGTATTCTCAATCACTGGTCGTGGAACTGTAGCTACAGGTCGTATCGAAACAGGAGTTGCTAATACCGGAGATCCAGTTGAGATCATTGGTATGGGAGCTGAGAAATTGACTTCTACTATCACTGGGGTTGAGATGTTCCGTAAGATCCTTAACAGAGGAGAAGCTGGAGATAACGTAGGTATCCTATTAAGAGGTATCGAAAAAACCGACATCAAAAGAGGTATGGTTATCGTAAAACCAGGTTCAGTTAAACCACACGCTAAATTCAAAGCTGAGGTGTATATCCTTAAGAAAGAAGAAGGTGGGCGTCACACTCCATTCCACAATAACTACCGTCCACAGTTCTACGCACGTACTACTGACGTAACAGGAAATATTAATCTTCCTGACGGAGTTGAAATGGTAATGCCGGGTGATAACTTAACAATTACTGTTGACCTTCTACAGCCTATCGCAATGACTGTTGGTCTACGTTTCGCTATCCGTGAGGGTGGTAGAACAGTAGGTGCCGGTCAGGTAACTGAAATTTTAAACTAATTAAAGTTTAAATAAAAGTCTTAAGGTGTCTTGCATTGCAGGATGCCTTGACTTTTCTTACGGGTTTAGCTCAGTTGGTAGAGCACTGGTCTCCAAAACCAGGTGTCGGGAGTTCGAGTCTCTCAACCCGTGCTCTTGGAAAACTAGCGTTTAAAGCTTTGTTCACATAAATTAAGAAACAATGATAAACTACATCAAAGAATCCTATAGCGAATTGAAAAACCATGTTACTTGGACTTCATGGTCCGAAGCGCAGCGCCTTACCGTAGTGGTAGCCGTTTTTTCAGTGGTTCTGGCATTAGCTATTTGGGGTGTAGATACTGTTTTCAGTAAAGTGGTAAGTCAATATTTTCAATGGATTAAATCCTAAGTAAAGTAAAAAATGACTGAAACAAAAAGTACAAAAAAGTGGTATGTAGTTCGTTCCGTTAGCGGGCAAGAGAATAAGATCAAATCTTATATCGAGTCTGAGATTGTTCGATTGAATCTTGAGGATTATATCGAGCAGGTGTTGGTGCCTACTGAAAAAGTGGTGCAAATACGCAACGGAAAGAAAATAAATAAAGAGCGTGTTTACTTTCCTGGATATATTATGGTCCAGGCTAGTTTAGCGGGCGAAATCCCACATATCATCCGTTCCATCAATGGTGTGATCGGGTTTTTGGGGGAAACAAAAGGGGGAGACCCTGTGCCTTTACGACAATCTGAAGTAAACAGAATGTTAGGAAAGGTGGATGAATTGGCGGTGCAGGATGATAATGTGAATATCCCATTCGTAATCGGAGAAACCGTAAAAGTAATCGACGGACCATTCAACGGATTCAATGGGGCGGTTGAAAAGATTAATGAAGAAAAACGCAAGCTTGAGGTAATGGTGAAAATTTTCGGAAGAAAGACACCATTAGAATTGAGCTATATGCAAGTAGAGAAAGTATAATTGTTACGCTTTAATAGGTTTTTTCTAAGCTTCCAAAATAGAAAAGCCGGTTTTAAATTTTAAAAAATGGCAAAAGAAGTATCTAAAATTGTAAAGTTGCAAGTACGCGGAGGAGCGGCAAACCCGTCTCCACCGGTAGGACCAGCTTTAGGTGCTGCAGGTGTTAACATTATGGAGTTCTGTAAGCAATTTAATGCTAGAACACAGGACAAACCCGGTAAAGTATTGCCAGTTGCGATTACGGTTTATAAAGACAAATCATTTGATTTTGTTATTAAGACCCCTCCAGCTGCGGTGCAAATCCTTGAGGCTGCTAAGGCTAAAAAAGGATCCGGAGAACCACATGTTAAGAAAGTAGCGACCATTTCTTGGGATCAAGTTAAGGCTATCGCCGAAGACAAGATGCCGGATTTGAACGCATTCACCATCGAGTCTGCTATGAAAATGGTAGCCGGAACTGCACGTTCAATGGGAGTGAAAATTAAAGGTGCTGCACCTTTTTAATCAAGAAAAAGAATCTATAAAATGGCAAGATTAACAAAAAAGCAAAAAGAAGCTACAGCTAAAATAGAGCCTAATAAGAGCTATTCTGTAGCCGAAGCTTGTGCTTTAGTAAAAGAGATTTCCAACGCAAATTTTGATGCGTCTGTAGACCTTGCTGTACGTCTGAACGTAGACCCACGTAAAGCGAACCAAATGGTGCGTGGCGTGGTAACTCTTCCACATGGAACAGGTAAAGACGTAAAAGTGTTGGCTTTGGTAACCCCTGATAAGGAAGCCGAAGCTAAAGAAGCAGGTGCAGACTATGTTGGTTTGGACGACTACCTCGATAAAATTAAAGGAGGTTGGACAGATGTCGACGTAATTGTGACTATGCCTAGTGTAATGGGTAAATTGGGTCCGTTAGGACGTATATTAGGTCCTCGTGGCTTAATGCCAAACCCAAAGACTGGTACAGTAACAATGGACGTCGCTAAAGCTGTTTCTGAGGTGAAAGCCGGTAAGATCGACTTCAAAGTTGATAAAACGGGTATTATTCACGCCGCAATTGGAAAAGCGTCTTTTGATGCTGATAAGATTGCAGGAAACGCAAGAGAATTAATAACAACCCTGGTAAAATTGAAGCCTCAGGCTGCAAAAGGAGTTTATATCAAGAGCATTCATATGTCTAGCACTATGAGCCCTAGTTTGGAAATAGACTCTAAAAGATTTGCTGAGTAGTAAAATTGTAAGATATGACTAGAGAAGAAAAATCAGTAGTAATTGAACAGTTGACCGCCCAGCTTGCTGATAATGCTATCATTTATTTAGCAGATATTTCAGGATTGGACGCAGCAACAACTTCAAACTTACGTCGTGCTTGTTTTAAAGCAGGAATTAAGTTGAACGTGGTTAAGAACACGTTGTTGGCAAAGGCTATGGAAAGTTCCGATAAAGATTTCGGAGAATTATCTACCGTGCTTAAAGGAAACACCTCAATAATGATGGCAGAAGTAAGTAATGCTCCTGCAAAAATTATTAAGGAATTCAGAAAAAAATCTGATAAACCTTTATTGAAAGGAGCTTTCATAGAAGAAGCAATTTATATTGGAGACAACCAATTAGATGCTCTTGTAGATATCAAATCGAAAGAGGAACTTCTTGGAGAAGTTATCGGATTGCTTCAATCACCGGCCAAAAATGTTATCTCAGCTCTTAAGAGTGGAGGAAATACCATTGCGGGTATTGTTAAAACCCTTTCTGAAAAAGAAGGGTAATCTAAATTATTGCACTAATTAAATTACATAAATTAAAAATTACACTTAAAACGATAGAAAATGGCAGATTTAAAAGATTTCGCAGAAAAATTGGTTAACCTAACTGTAAAAGAAGTTAACGAGTTAGCTACTATATTAAAGGATGAGTACGGTATCGAGCCTGCTGCTGCAGCTGTTGCTGTTGCTGCTGGTCCTGCTGCTGGAGGTGATGTTGCTGAAGAAAAATCAGAATTCGACGTGATCCTTAAAGCCGCTGGTGCCTCTAAATTGGCAGTAGTAAAACTAGTTAAAGAATTAACTGGTGCCGGTCTTAAAGAAGCAAAAGATCTAGTTGATAACGCTCCATCTCCAATTAAGGAAGGTGTTGCTAAAGATGAGGCAGAAGCCCTTAAAGCTCAATTAGAAGAAGCTGGAGCTGAGGTTGAGCTTAAGTAAGCCCCTCACCTACAAACCTTAAGGTTTAGGTCTTTGCCGGAAGCGGTTAAGACCTAAACCATTTTGCGTATATAAAGGTTTTTGAATTTTCGACATACGCAAAACCCATTATTTTTAATTAAAATTCTATCCATAGATGTCAGCAACGCAAACTGAAAGATTGAATTTTTCCTCTGTACAGAACAAGCCGGACTACCCGGACTTCTTGGACATCCAAATTAAATCCTTTCAGGATTTTTTCCAATTGGAAACCAAATCAGAAGAAAGAGGCAACGAAGGTCTTTATAAGACCTTCATGGAAAACTTTCCTATCACTGATACCCGTAACCAATTCGTTCTTGAATTTTTAGACTATTTTGTGGATCCACCTCGTTACTCCATTCAGGAATGTATCGAACGCGGACTTACGTATAGTGTGCCTTTAAAGGCAAGATTGAAATTATATTGTACCGACGAGGAACACGAAGATTTTGAAACAATCGTCCAAGATGTATATCTCGGGACGATTCCCTACATGACTCCTTCAGGTACTTTTTGTATCAACGGGGCAGAACGTGTTGTAGTTTCTCAGTTGCACCGATCACCGGGCGTATTCTTTGGTCAGTCCTTTCACGCCAATGGAACCAAATTATATTCTGCAAGGGTAATTCCTTTCAAAGGTTCTTGGATTGAATTTGCTACCGATATCAATAGTGTTATGTACGCTTATATCGATCGTAAGAAAAAATTACCCGTGACTACTTTGTTCCGAGCTATCGGTTTCGAAAGAGATAAGGATATCCTTGAGATCTTCGATTTGGCTGAAGAAGTAAAGGCAAGCAAAACGGGTCTTAAAAAATATTTAGGTCGTAAACTGGCCGCTCGTGTTTTAAAAACCTGGCACGAAGATTTTGTGGATGAAGATACCGGAGAAGTGGTTTCCATCGAGCGTAACGAAATTATTTTGGACCGTGATACTGTTCTTGAAAAAGAGCATTTGGATGAAATCGTAGATTCAGGAACCAAGACGATCCTTCTGCACAAAGAAGATAATCTGCAAGCAGATTATGCGATCATTCACAACACCTTGCAAAAGGATCCTACCAACTCTGAAAAGGAAGCGGTAGAGCATATCTACAGACAATTACGTAATGCCGAACCACCCGATGAGGAAACAGCACGTGGTATCATCCACAAATTGTTCTTCAGTGACCAACGTTACAATCTTGGCGAAGTAGGTCGTTACCGAATGAATAAAAAATTAGGGTTGGATATCGAAATGGAAAAGCAAGTGCTAACCAAAGAAGATATCATAACCATCGTGAAATATTTGATCGAGTTGATCAATTCTAAAGCTGAGATCGATGATATTGATCACTTAAGCAACCGACGTGTACGTACGGTAGGTGAGCAATTATCTCAACAGTTTGGAGTTGGTTTGGCTCGTATGGCTCGTACCATTAGAGAGCGTATGAACGTTCGTGATAACGAAGTGTTCACACCGATCGATCTGATCAATGCAAAGACGCTTTCTTCAGTGATCAATTCGTTCTTTGGTACTAACCAGCTTTCTCAGTTCATGGACCAAACCAATCCTCTTGCAGAGATCACGCACAAGCGTCGCCTTTCGGCACTAGGGCCAGGGGGTCTTTCAAGAGAAAGAGCAGGATTCGAAGTGCGTGACGTTCATTACACGCACTACGGAAGACTTTGTCCGATCGAAACACCTGAAGGGCCAAACATTGGTTTGATCTCCTCACTTTCGGTTTTCGCGAAAGTTAATAATCTTGGATTTATTGAAACTCCTTACCGTAAAGTTGAAAATGGTAAGATTGATTTTAAAAATGAACCGATTTACCTTTCAGCAGAGGAAGAAGAAGAAAAGTTGATCGCTCAGGCTAACATTCCTCTAAAAGAGGATGGCACCATCAATACCGATAGAGTTATTGCTCGTATGGAAGGTGACTTCCCGGTTGTGGATCCGATGCGAGTTGACTATACCGATGTAGCTCCCAACCAGATATCTTCGATTTCTGCTTCCTTGATCCCTTTCTTGGAACATGATGATGCGAACCGAGCATTGATGGGATCAAACATGATGCGTCAGGCAGTACCTTTGTTAAGAGCCGAATCACCTATTGTAGGAACAGGCTTGGAGCGTCAGGTTGCTTCCGATTCTCGAGTATTGATCAATGCGGAAGGAAATGGTGTGGTGGAATATGTGGATGCCAATAAGGTGACCATTAAATACGATCGTTCAGAAGAAGAACGAATGGTGAGTTTTGATGGTGATTCAAAAACCTACAACCTTATTAAATTTAGAAAAACGAACCAAAGTACTTCTATCAACCTAAAACCTATCGTAAGAAAAGGAGACAGAGTTGCTAAAGGTCAGGTGCTTTGTCAAGGTTATGCTACCGAAAAAGGAGAGCTTGCCTTGGGAAGAAATATGAAAGTTGCTTTCATGCCTTGGAAAGGGTATAACTTTGAGGATGCGATCGTAATTTCTGAAAAAGTAGTTCGTGATGATATCTTCACCTCTATTCATATCGACGAATATTCTTTGGATGTTCGTGATACTAAATTAGGGAACGAAGAATTGACCAACGACATTCCAAACGTTTCAGAAGAAGCTACCAAAGATTTGGATGAAAACGGAATGATCCGTATTGGTGCCGAAGTGAAGCCGGGTGATATTTTGATTGGAAAGATCACTCCGAAAGGAGAAAGTGATCCAACTCCGGAAGAAAAATTACTTCGTGCCATTTTCGGTGATAAGGCCGGTGATGTAAAAGATGCCTCATTGAAAGCTTCTCCTTCTTTAAGCGGGGTAGTGATCGATAAGAAACTTTTCTCAAGAGCCGTAAAAGACAAACGTAAAAGAGCAAAAGACAAGGAAGATATCTCTGAATTGGAATTGGTTTACGAAAGTAAATTCGAGGAATTGAAAGATGTCTTAGTGGAAAAACTTTTTGCCGTTGTCGGAGGAAAAACCGCTCAGGGTGTAACCAATGATCTAGGTGAAGTTGTATTCCCAAAAGGAAAAAAATTCACCTTGAAAATGCTGAACGGAGTTGAAGATTATACACACCTAATCGGAGGAACCTGGACTACAGATGACGATGCCAACGTATTGGTTCGTGATCTAATGCATAACTATAAGATCAAAGAAAACGATCTTCAAGGTAATCTTCGTAGAGAAAAGTTTACCATTTCAGTGGGAGATGAACTACCTGCAGGGATCTTGAAATTGGCTAAGGTCTATATCGCCAAGAAGCGTAAACTGAAAGTAGGAGATAAAATGGCGGGTCGTCATGGTAACAAAGGTATTGTTGCTCGTATCGTAAGAGAAGAGGATATGCCTTTCTTGGAAGATGGAACCCCGGTAGATATCGTGTTGAACCCACTTGGGGTGCCTTCTCGTATGAACATCGGACAGATCTATGAAACCGTATTAGGTTGGGCAGGTCAGAAATTAGGGCAGAAGTACGCTACTCCCATTTTTGATGGAGCTACTTTGGACCAGATCAATGAACTTACCGACAAGGCGGGAATTCCATTATTCGGACATACTTATCTATACGATGGTGGTACCGGAAAACGTTTCGATCAACCTGCAACCGTTGGTGTTATCTATATGTTGAAATTAGGTCACATGGTAGACGATAAGATGCACGCACGTTCCATCGGACCTTACTCCTTAATTACGCAACAACCACTGGGAGGTAAAGCTCAATTTGGAGGACAACGATTTGGGGAAATGGAAGTTTGGGCATTGGAAGCTTATGGAGCATCCAGTACCTTACGTGAAATACTGACTGTAAAATCAGATGACGTAGTAGGAAGGGCAAAAACATATGAGGCCATCGTAAAAGGTGAATCTATGCCGGAACCCGGATTACCCGAATCATTCAACGTGTTAATGCACGAATTGAAAGGATTAGGACTGGACATCAGATTAGAAGAATAGGAGATCCCCGCCTCGGCGGGGTCATTCCATTCGGTTTGGGGACTTGTCAATGTCCCGTTTCAAAATAATAATAGAATATTTTCAGCATTATGTCAAGAAATAAAGAAAACACAGTACAGAGATTCAATAAGATTTCGATTGGTTTAGCTTCTCCAGAGTCTATTTTGGCAGAATCTCGTGGCGAGGTGTTAAAGCCGGAAACTATCAACTACCGTACGCACAAACCTGAGCGTGACGGTCTTTTCTGTGAGCGTATTTTTGGTCCTGTAAAGGATTATGAATGTGCCTGTGGTAAATATAAAAGAATTCGCTACAAGGGTATCGTATGTGACCGTTGTGGTGTGGAAGTAACGGAAAAGAAAGTACGTCGTGATCGCGTGGGACACATTAATTTGGTGGTTCCCGTCGCTCATATCTGGTATTTCCGTTCCTTACCAAACAAAATAGGTTACTTATTAGGTCTTCCTTCCAAGAAATTGGATATGATCATCTATTATGAGCGTTATGTGGTGATCCAACCGGGTATTGCAAAGAATGAAGAAGGCGAGCCTGTGAAGAAAATGGATTTCCTTACGGAGGAAGAATATTTGAATATTCTGGATACCCTTCCGCAGGAGAACTTATACCTGGATGACAACGATCCTAACAAGTTCATCGCTAAAATGGGTGCTGAATGTTTGGTGGAACTGTTGCATCGAATAGACTTGGATGGTCTTTCTTTCGAATTGCGTCACAAAGCCAACCACGAAACCTCTAAACAACGTAAAACCGAAGCGTTAAAAAGGCTTCAGGTGGTTGAGTCGTTCCGTGAGGCAGCCAATAACAGAGAGAATAGGCCCGAATGGATGATCATGAAAGTGGTTCCTGTAATTCCACCGGAATTACGTCCGTTAGTGCCTTTGGACGGAGGTCGTTTCGCTACTTCCGATTTGAACGATCTATACCGTCGTGTGATCATCCGTAACAATCGTTTGAAACGATTGATGGAGATAAAAGCCCCTGAAGTAATTCTCCGTAATGAAAAACGTATGCTTCAGGAATCGGTAGATTCACTTTTTGACAATACTCGTAAGTCTTCCGCAGTGAAGACCGACAGTAACCGTCCTTTAAAATCACTTTCCGATTCGCTAAAAGGAAAGCAAGGACGTTTCCGTCAGAACTTATTAGGAAAACGTGTGGATTACTCGGCTCGTTCGGTAATTGTCGTTGGACCTGAATTGAAATTATTCGAATGCGGTCTTCCGAAAGACATGGCGGCTGAATTGTACAAACCTTTTGTGATCCGTAAATTGATCGAAAGAGGGATCGTAAAGACCGTGAAATCTGCAAAGAAGATCATCGATAAAAAAGAACCGGTAGTATGGGATATCCTTGAAAATGTATTGAAAGGTCACCCTGTATTATTGAACAGGGCCCCAACCTTACACCGTTTGGGGATCCAGGCATTTCAGCCCAAATTAATAGAAGGAAAAGCAATTCAATTACACCCATTGGTTTGTACGGCATTCAACGCCGACTTTGATGGGGATCAGATGGCTGTGCATTTACCGCTAGGTCCTGAAGCCATTTTGGAATCTCAGTTATTAATGTTGGCCTCTCACAATATCTTGAACCCTGCGAATGGATCTCCGGTCGCAGTACCTTCTCAAGACATGGTTCTGGGGCTGTATTATATGACCAAATTGAGAAAGTCAACTGCCGAGTATCCTGTACAGGGAGAAGGCTTGACCTTCTATTCTCCAGAGGAAGTGTTTATTGCTTTCAATGAAGGAAAGGTAGAATTGAACGCTGAAATAAAAGTAAGAACCAAAGACCTTAATGAAAATGGGGAATTGGTGTATAAGATCATCACTACCACGGTGGGAAGAGTGATCTTTAACGACAGTGTACCTGAAGAAGCCGGTTTCATTAATGAGGTTTTGACGAAAAAATCGTTAAGAGATATTATTGGGAACATCCTTACCATGACATCAGTGCCTAAAACGGCTGCTTTCTTGGATGGGATCAAAGACCTTGGATACAAGTTCGCCTTCGAAGGGGGCTTGTCCTTCAGTTTAGGGGATATTATCATTCCTCAGGAAAAACAAGGTATGATCGATGCTGCCAACTCACAGGTAGATAATATCATTGCCAATTATAACATGGGATTGATCACCAATAATGAACGTTACAATCAGGTGATTGATATCTGGACTGCTACGAATGCTGAACTTACTGAACTTTCCATGAAACGTATTCGTGAAGATCAGCAAGGATTTAATTCAGTGTATATGATGTTGGATTCGGGAGCAAGGGGTTCTAAAGAACAGATCCGTCAGTTAACCGGAATGCGTGGATTGATGGCCAAGCCTAAAAAATCCAATTCAGGTGGAGGGGAGATCATTGAAAACCCGATCCTATCTAACTTTAAAGAAGGTCTTTCGATCTTAGAATACTTTATCTCTACGCACGGGGCTCGTAAAGGTCTTGCGGATACCGCGTTAAAAACGGCGGATGCAGGATACTTAACTCGTCGTTTGGTAGATGTTTCTCAAGATGTTATTATTAACACGGAAGATTGTGGTACCCTTCGAGGAATTGAAGTTACTGCTTTGAAGAAAAATGAAGAAGTAGTTGAATCCTTAGGAGAACGTATCAAGGGACGTACCTCATTGAATGATATCTACAATCCGTTAACCAAAGAATATTTAGTGTTGGCGGGTGGACACATTAGTGATGCCGTTGCTGAGAAAATAGAAAATTCGCCGATAGAATCGGTGGAAGTAAGATCTGCTCTGACCTGTGAAGCTAAAAAGGGAATTTGTGCGCAATGTTACGGACGTAACCTCGCAACCAATAAAATGGTGCAGAGAGGGGAAGCGGTAGGAGTGGTTGCAGCGCAATCTATTGGAGAACCGGGAACACAGTTAACATTACGTACTTTCCACGTGGGAGGTATCGCGGGTAACATATCTGAAGAGAACAAATTAGCTGTTAAATTTGACGGTCGTATAGAGATAGAAGATCTGAAAACGGTTAAAGGAGAAGACAATGAAGGGAAAACCATGGATATTGTGATTTCCCGAACTACAGAGGCTAAATTGATAGATGAACAAACCGGAATTACCTTAAGCACCAATAACATCCCTTATGGTTCAACTTTATCGGTAAAGGATGGACAAAAAGTGAAAAGAGGAGATGTAATTTGCCAATGGGATCCCTATAATGGTGTAATCATCTCTGAATTTGCAGGAAAAATCAAATATGATAATATTGATCAAGGGATTACATATCAGGTAGAAATTGATGAACAAACAGGTTTCCAAGAAAAAGTAATTTCGGAGTCAAGAGATAGACGAAGAATCCCAACACTTCAGATTGTAGATTCCAAAGGGGAAATTATACGATCGTATAACTTACCTGTAGGAGCCCACTTGATGGTGGATAACGACGAGAAGATCAAGATGGGTAAAGTCTTGGTTAAGATTCCTCGTAAGTCGGCTAAGACCGGAGATATCACGGGAGGTCTTCCAAGGGTGACCGAATTATTTGAAGCTAGAAATCCTTCGAATCCTGCTGTAGTAAGTGAGATTGATGGTGTAGTTTCCTTCGGAAAAATTAAGCGTGGTAACCGTGAGATCGTTGTTGAATCCAAATTGGGTGAAGTAAAAAGATACTTGGTGAAACTTTCCAATCAGATCCTTGTTCAGGAGAACGATTACGTTCGTGCCGGAATGCCATTATCCGACGGATCGATTACTCCGGATGATATTTTGAACATCAAAGGACCTTCTGCTGTTCAACAGTATTTGGTGAATGAAGTTCAGGAAGTATACCGACTGCAAGGGGTGAAGATAAATGATAAACACTTCGAAGTAGTGGTTCGCCAGATGATGCGTAAAGTTCAGATAGTGGATCCGGGAGATACGTTGTTCTTGGAGGATCAATTAGTTCATAAAGACGACTTTATTGAGGAAAATGATAAGATTTTCGGAATGAAAGTGATTGATAATGCCGGGGATTCTGCCAATCTAAAAGAAGGACAAATAGTAACTTCTCGCCAGTTGAGAGATGAAAATTCTATTCTAAAGCGCGAAGACAGAGCTTTAGTAGAAGCAAGAGATGCAGTCCCTGCGACGGCAACTCCGATCTTGCAAGGTATCACCAGAGCTTCCTTACAAACAAAATCGTTTATATCAGCGGCTTCCTTCCAGGAAACCACCAAAGTATTGAACGAGGCTGCGGTAAGTGGAAAAGTCGACTTCCTTGAAGGATTGAAAGAGAACGTAATTGTGGGTCATAGGATTCCTGCCGGAACCGGAATGAGAAGGTATGATACTATCATTGTAGGTTCTAAAGAAGAACTAGAGGAAATGACAAAAGCAAAACAAGAAGTTAATTTTAACTAATAAATGTATCCAACTTGCGCTCCTCTTAGGAGCGCAAGTTTTTTAAAAACACTGTTATGGCTGAAGATAAAAAACCAAAACAAGGTCAGATCAATATTGAACTTGAAGAATCTGTAGCACAGGGTATTTACAGTAACCTTGCCATTATCAACCACTCCCAATCTGAGTTTGTCTTGGATTTTGTAAGTGTAATGCCAGGAGTTCCTAAGAGTAAGGTGAAGTCTAGAATTGTGCTTACCCCTCAACACGCGAAGCGCTTTTTAAAAGCTTTGAGTGATAATGTAGCTCGTTTTGAATCGGCACATGGTGAAATAAAAGACTATCAGCATTCGCCAATGCCTATTAATTTTGGGCCTACAGGAGAAGCCTAATTCTTCCCTTTAAATACATTTTGTATTTAATTATATTTTTAACACTATCATAATCAATAGTTTGCAATAATTGATTATCTTAGGTGAAAGAATGTTATTTTATCCCCTTTAAACATTCTTTATTCAACGCCCCAACAATTTGTAACCAACCTATTTAATGGTTCGCCCTTACATCTGCTTCAAACCTAACCTTTGAAATGGTCATTGTTATGACCTAATACAGAAATTAGAGAGATGATTTGTTTCATTTTCCATCGTGATTAAGTAGTTAAACGAGAATTTGAAGCACCTTGTCGAAATGTAGGATTAATATTACATCGGTAAAATTAATTGATTTAAGTTTGGAGTAAAGTGTTAATAATCTGTTAGTTAATAAATTGAATTGGGGAGTATCATATTGGGGAAAATTTGTGGATGGGCTATTTAGACTATTCAGTACACTTGGCATATGCTGGGTTTTGTGTCTGTCAACCCATGTCACGGCTCAGGTGGGAATAAATACTACTGATCCACAACAAGCACTTCACATTGCACATTCTGAAATTTGGTCCCCTTTGGGAAGAATGCGGGTAGAAAGTTTAAATTCTCCGAATAACCCTTTTAATGGAGGTGATGCTGATGGAGACGGTAATTGGGCTAATGATCTTTACCCATTGTATGTAGACGAAAATGGAGATTTTACATTGCAATATACTCCTACATACAATAGTGGGGAAATTGATGCCTTGAACGATACGGAATTGCCAACCAGTACCGTTTATTTGGATCCTTTGGATGTGAATGGAAATGAAAGCACGGATGTAGCCACTTATACGTTTACAGTTAATCGTGCAGCTTTAATGGAAGTTAAATATGCTTTGAGTTTTGATGTTTATGCGAATCCGGCAAAGGATAAAATAACCGACAATCTAGCAAGAAGAATAATTACTGTCATCAAAGTGTCCGGAGATCCCCGAGGGTATGCCCCTGCGGGTACTTGTTATTCCAGCGGTTCCAATAGCAGTGTAGCAGGGACATTGTATTTAAGTTCTTCTGCCTTTGTTTCATTACCTTCTGCGGGTACCTACACAATAACATTATCCGGTATTGTTGCTTCAAATATCAAATCGGCGAGCTCTGGTGGAAATCCTTCAGAAGAAACTTATGTAGAATTTGCAACAGGAGATGATTTTATATTTATCAGACTATACTGATATCAATATTAATAAATTTATGAGGACAACTCAATTACTATATTTACTTTTTTTCACTGCCTGGTGTAGTGCGCAAGTGGGGATTGGAACTACGAATCCTCAGCAATCTTTACATATAGCCGGGGCAGATTCCACGATTCGTTTTGACACTTTTAATACAACAAACAGTCCATTAGATAATAATGGTGTTGATCTTGCACCCGTATTTGTTCATGGGAAGGGTGATTTAGTGATTGGAAATGGTAGTGGTGGTAATGGCAATGTTCCATTGAACTTTTTAATTGTGGACACGAATTTTATTCCGGATGATCCCTATGGAGTTGGTTATAATACCGGGAAAGTAGTTAATAACGGTATTGGTGAAAACCATGTGGAAGAATTTTATAGAACGAAAACATTTGTTCTCCCTCAAAGTGCCATGATCGAGGTTAAATTCGGGGTAACGATGATGATTCAAGGTTCCGATATTTCATTAGGACCTCCCTTCTCTGATGTAACTTACGACGCATCGATTAAAATCGGAACATTTTTTTGTATAGATGTGGATAATGACGGTTTGGATGCTAGTGAACGTGCCAAAATATATGGAATAAATGGTCAATATTATGAAACGCAATACGGAGGAATTACGGGCTATTCTTATTTAAATTGTCAAGGATACTTGGAACTTCCGGCCGGAACACATAGGATTTATTTCTTTGGTGTTATTACGGATGACAACGCGAATTATACAAGTGTTGGATATGGGGGAGCAATGGATTATCTCAAAATCAGAATTTATAACTAGAAAATATGAGAGACCATTTAATTATAACACTGTTATTTTGGACATCCTTAACATTCGGTCAAGTAGGCATAAACACGACAAATCCAACACGGGGGATGCATGTTGCCGGGGCTTCTGAAAATGTAAGGGTTGAAGGATTGAGCGCTTTAAATAATGAATCCAACCTAGGTCCGGGAGCGACAACACGTGTTTTTGCAAATGCAGATGGTGATCTTGTTTTGGGTACTTTGGATGATTCCAATATAATGTTGTTGGTAGATACTGATAATTATCTGAATAATGTAGAAAACCCAACAAGTATCATTGTTCAAACCGGAAATAATTTTGGATATAATCCGGCGGGCGTTCCCGTTGCTGGCATAGTTGGAGCTTCATTTACGCTAACTCAAAATGCCATACTTGAAATTAATTACTCGGTATCCTGGTCCATTTATGATGCAAATGCCTTAGATAAAAAGCGCCTTGACGACCTAAGGGCGAGAGTGATACAAACAGGAATTTATTTCATTGATACAGCTACAGAAGTGCCAATAATTAATGATGCAGATGGTTACCCCATTAATGGTGGTCCTTGGTGTATTGATACAAATGCATCCGGGGATGGCTGCTTGGAGTGGGGAGGATTATTGGCATTAACGGGTCAATTTTATAATAATGGCAATGCGGATAGAGGAGCCTATAATAATTTTAGAAATACTGCTTCCGATTATGTAAAATTAGGTCCTGGAACTTACACCGCTCTTTTTGCCGCAAGGGTTCAGGTAGAGGTGACTAATGGGGCAGGTGCTGCAAAAATGTACCTAGGTTCAGGGAATGACACTCTACAGATTGTGGCTTATTATTACGATTAATATCTTATTTAAACTCACTAACAAAGTGAAATAAGATATTTGGGTACTTCTGTTGGGTCATTTGTAAGGTAAAGGCCGAATCGGCAAAAAAGACGAGTTGCCCTCTTTTATCCTTCGCTAAAAATTTCGATTTAACTCTTTTGAAATCGGCAAATTCTGCACTTTTTGCATCTTTCGGTTCTACCCAACACGCCTTGAAGACATTCAAACTTTCATAAGAGCATTTGGCACCGTATTCGTGTTCCAAACGGTATTGGATCACTTCAAATTGAAGGGCACCCACCGTACCGATCACTTTTCGACCGTTGAGCTCTAAAGTAAATAATTGAGCGACCCCTTCATCCATCAACTGATCGATCCCTTTTTCCAATTGCTTGCTTTTCATGGGATCGGCATTATTGATATACTTGAAGTGTTCCGGCGAAAAACTGGGAATTCCTTTGTATTGCATTTCTTCACCTTCCGTTAAGGTATCGCCAATTTTAAAATTACCGGTATCATGT
This sequence comes from Flavobacteriaceae bacterium, assembly GCA_024643385.1. Classification (GTDB taxonomy): domain Bacteria; phylum Bacteroidota; class Bacteroidia; order Flavobacteriales; family Flavobacteriaceae; genus JAHEMZ01. Next base: position 63,612 of record JAHEMZ010000007.1, read on the forward strand.
AATCCCACAATATCGCCCGGGTAAGAAATATCAACAATTTCCTTTTTCTCGGCAAAGAAGGCATTCGGACTTGAGAATTTCATTTTTTTTCCATTACGCACATGTAAATAGGGAGTATTTCGCTCAAAGGTTCCGGACACTATTTTAACGAAGGCTAATCGGTCCCTGTGTTTGGGATCCATATTGGCATGTATTTTAAATACAAAACCGGAAAATTCTTTTTCTTCCGGATGAACTAAACGAGTATCACTATGTTTTGGCCTTGGCTGCGGGGCTATTTTTATAAAACAATCCAAAAGTTCCCGAACCCCAAAATTATTTAAGGCAGACCCAAAGAATACAGGTTGAAGTGATCCATCGAGATAAAATTCTCTATCAAAAGGGGGATATACTTCATATACCAATTCCAAATCGTTTCGTAAAGATTTGGCAGCTTTTTCGCCCACAATTTTATCGAGTTCGACCGATGATACGTCTTCAATTTCTATCGTCTCTTCTATATTCTTTCGGCTGTCCCCACTGAAAAGGTTTACATTCTTTTCCCAAATATTATAGATTCCTTTAAAATCGTATCCCATTCCTATCGGAAAGGAAAGTGGGGTGACTGTTAACTTCAATTTTTGTTCGATCTCATCAAGTAGATCAAAGGCATCTTTCCCCTCCCGATCGAGCTTATTGATAAATACGATAATAGGGATGTTCCGCATCCGGCAAACTTCCACCAATTTTTCGGTTTGTTCCTCCACTCCTTTAGCTACATCGATCACCACAATCACGCTGTCCACCGCAGTGAGGGTTCGGAAAGTGTCTTCCGCAAAATCTTTGTGCCCGGGAGTGTCTAAAATATTTATTTTAAGTTTTTTATACTCGAAAGCTAATACAGAGGTTGCCACGGAAATGCCTCTTTGACGTTCAATTTCCATAAAATCGCTGGTGGCTCCTTTGGTGATCTTATTACTTTTTACGGCACCTGCTTCTTGAATTGCACCACCAAATAACAACAGTTTTTCTGTTAAAGTGGTCTTTCCAGCATCCGGGTGTGATATAATTCCAAAAGTTTTTCGACGTTCAATTTCCTTTTTTAAGGACATAATTGCGAGTTTAATTCAAGGGCAAAGATAAGTGTTCATGGACGGTTTTCACAATGTAAAATTATCGTTTCGTAAATGTTAAATTCTTACAAACATAAAATTATGAAAACCCATATAATAAAGGTGACTGAGTGTTTGTGCGTATATCTACTTCCTACAAAAAACGACCAAAAAGATGCTTATTTTGTGTTGTTCAACGAATATTTTTGTCACTTCAACTAATAATGAGTTAAACTTTAAGAAGACAAGAAAATTCCTACTTATCTTTGATTTTAGTAACCAAGCATTAAACCGATTGAGTCGTGCCCCCGATTTCAGAAATTAAGTCAAAGAATATGAACTGTTTAGATAATTATCATCTGAATAGTTCAATAATAATTTCCCCAAATCGCACGATAGTTTATAAAGTGAAATCCTGTGCAAGGATAAAACAATAAAGATTGAACAATGTTCAAGAAAAATAGTAACAAGTCAACACATGCAATTTCGTCCAATTACACCATGTATTGTGGTTGGAATGAAAATGTATTTAAATATTAAACCTCCCGTTATGAAAAAAATTACTTTTCTAACTCTAGCGGCCATGCTTTTATCGTTAATTATAACGAATAAAAGTTATGGACAAGTTGCAAATACAACAGATGGGTATTATTGTCCGGGTCCAGGTGCACCGGGTGATGAGTATGCAAATGGTTATACTCTGATCCCTCCCGCAGGACCGACCGGTACTTGCGCCATATTACAAGTATGGGCCAAAGTGGATTTTAATAATGAAGTGGTTCGTATAGGTTTTAAAAACGGAAACTCGGGGACAGCCCTATTTCGAATTTATCTGGACCAAGATAGCAATCCTTTAACTGGATTAACTACGGATACTTTTGGGGGCGGTCCTATTTCAGTTCCGGGAGCCGAGATTATTTTACAGATCAATTCCAATAATGGGAGTACTACATTTTATCAAGCTACAGGGCCAAGTACCAAAATATTGTTAGGATCGATTCCTGGTCTTTTCGGGCGTGTTGGAAGTTCCAATGGTTGTGCCGGTGCGGACAACCAATTCTTTGAGTTTAATGTGCCGCTGGATTTAATAGGAGTTGACATTTGTGATGAGGAAACAGAAGTAGTACGAATTGGACACTATGCAGCGGTATCAGGAGGTTCCCCTAATTCGAGCTTGTGTAGTAATGAAAATTTGAATTTTGACATTGATATTACAGGGGTTGTTACACCCGATCAATCACTCTGTCAGGGAAGTCCAATTGCTCCATTAACATTGAGCATTTCAGGACCCGGAAATACGATTGTAAAATGGCAGACCAATATTAATGGCGGGCCTTGGACGGATATTGTGAACACTTCAAACACTTATACTCCTGTGGGATTAGCGGTAGGTGTGCATCAGTTTAGAGCGGTACTGGCCAACCCAAACATTTGCCCTGGGGAAGAATTTTATTCATCTCCTGCAGTTATCACTATTAATGCCAGTCCCAATGCTCCGGTTTCATCGGGTAACTTAGTGGCCTGTCAGGCCAATCCTATGCCTTTGCTAAATGCAAACACTGCAATAACAGTGCCTCCTGGAAATACAGTGGTTTGGTATACTTTGCCGGTAGGCGGGGACGTAGTAAATAATCCTACCCTTAATGCTGTGGGAACTGTAACGTATTATGCAGCCATGGTAAATGTAGCCTCCGGTTGTTCATCCACGACTAGAACAGGGGTAACATTAACAATAAACAACGCTCCTCCAGCGCCTACATCCTCGGGCCCTATTAGTGAATGCGCCATGGATCCCATTCAAACTTTGAATGCCAATGATGCTTTGTATCCCGATCCAATAATCAATAATAAGGGAAGTAAACCTAATAATGGGAACGATCCGGTCGCAAAAGGAGCCCCTTTTTCAGGGAAGCAAGCCAATGCTGTTCCCATAGGAACCCATGTCGTATGGTACGACGCTCTTACCGGAGGAAATGTTGTGCCGAATCCAATTTGGAATCAAATAGGGTCTATTACATACTATGCTGAAGCAGTTTTTGATGTATCTGGATGTAAGAGTTTGACTCGGACACCTGTTACGCTGACAATTTATCCATTACCAAATGTAGATGCAGGCGATTATTACCCGGTATGTAATAATGATAATGCCATTACATTAACAGGGACCCCAACGGATGCGAATGGCAGCTGGAGCGGTTTAGGTGTAACCGATAACAATGATGGTACCGCAAGTTTTGATCCTTCCGGGTTGAGTGGTACAATTACGGTAACCTATGCATATACTGATGGAAATTCATGTTCAGCTAATGATACGGCAGATATTTTGGTACATGAGGCGCCGGTGTCGGTTATTATTACAGGTGACCCCTTTACGTGTGGAGATCCTTTTACAACCTTAACAGCCACCTCTGATCCTGCTGTAGGGGTGTCTTATCGCTGGTATAACATCACCGATCCCAATACAATTTTAGGCACCAATAGTACTTATAATGCAAATGCTGCCGGTACCTTTTATGTACAGGTCTTAACTAATGTAGGGCTTTGTTTATTACAATCGGATAACTACGTTGTTACCGTATTACCATTAAATGATTTAACAGTAAATTGTCCGGACAATGTTTCTGTGGTCTGTACAGATGACATTAGTGGTGATTTTGCAACATGGTATGGAGGATTTTCTTTTACGGGAGGTGCAAACCCTGTTGAGAATTATACAGCAACGGTAGATGGTCAATCAGTACCATTTGCAAATTTAGTGGCCCCAACAGATATTTGTGCTGGATCCGTCATTGTAGTTAACTATCAAGTAACAGATAATTGTGGTCAAGATGAAAGTTGTTCTTCTACATTTACACTTGTAGCGGATACAACACCTCCTACGGCGTCCAATTTGGATCCTGTTGCAGTAAGTTGCCCAAATGAAATTCCGGCTGTAAATATAAACGATGTTGATGATGAAGCGGATAACTGTGGTACACCTACAGTTACACATTTAAGTGATGTAAATAACGGCACCGATTGTGAGCCGGTTATTACAAGAACATATAGAGTTACAGACTCTTGTGGTTTAACCACAGATGTGACTCAAATTATTACCGTAGATTACAGTGGTGGCTTAACGGCTCCTGCAAATGAGAGTGACACAGTATCGTGTCCGGCGGATGCTACCGATCCTGGTGCTCCTGCGGACATTACAGATGCATGTGGTCGACCAGTGAGTGCAGTACTTATTGGTTCAACTTCTACTCCTAATCCTGTTACCTGTGAGGGTGAAGTAGTTTGGACTTACCGTTACACAGATTGTGATGGCACCACTACAGCGGATTGGACTTATACCTATACGATAGATTACAGTGGTGGCTTAACGGCTCCTGCAAATGAGAGTGACA
>JAHEMZ010000088.1 GCA_024643385.1 Flavobacteriaceae bacterium
ACAGGCGGGGTAGCGTAGGCAGGAATGGACTGGAACGTAGAACTGCGCCAAAAGCGTTTACGTTTCGGTTTTATACCGATTCTTTTGGCTGCAGTTCAAGGAGCAGGACAGGGAGCAAGGAGGCATCTGTTCCTCTTGATTTTTTTATTTCTTTTTTCATCAAGACAAATGCGCAGCATTGGCTTCGCCGATTCTTGATTTGGCGGAGCAAATCTTCGAATTCACGAACTCCTAAGCTTAAAATATAAAGGTCGTGAGTAAAAAAGAATAGAAAGAGAAAAATTTTACAACTTACAAATGCAGAGGAGGAATTACATTATTAAAGGTTCTCGATACATTTTTACTCACTTTGTTCGCAAAAACACTCGAACTGACAACCCACAACACACAACCCACAACACACAACCCACAACTAACCCACCTCGTGCTTCTTCAAAATAGCATCTACACAATTGATCCCGTCGATGGCGGCCGACATGATCCCGCCGGCATAACCGGCTCCTTCCCCGCAGGGGTATAACCCCTTTACCTCGGGGTGGGATAAAGTTTCCGTATCTCTGGGAATAAGCACCGGGGAAGAGGTGCGTGATTCGGGGGCATGGATCACCGCTTCATTGGTGTAATAGCCTTTCATCTTCTTTCCAAAAGCGATAAAAGCCTTCCGAAGTCGTTTAGTGAGCAAGGCGGGTAATACCTTATTCAGATCCACACTCACTATTCCGGGTTGATAGGAGGTCTTGGGAAAGTCGGCCGACACCCGACCTTCGATGAAATCGATCAACCGCTGTGCCGGCACCTGCTGTGTTTTTCCTGCGGCATCCCAACAAGCCTTTTCAACCATCTTTTGAAAATTAAGACTTACAAACGGATCGTCCTTAGTGTAATGGGGAAGATCCTTTGGCTCCACACTCACCACGATACCGGAATTTGAATACGGATTATTGCGTTTGCTGGGACTCCACCCATTGGTCACCACCTCATCGGGTTCGGTGGCACAGGGGGCAATGATCCCTCCCGGGCACATGCAAAATGAATACACCCCCATCCCGTCTACCTGCTCCACCAAACTATAGGAAGCCGGTGGCAGATAGGGGTTATGGTCGTCACCGTGGTACTGGATCTTATCGATCAGTGCCTGCTGATGTTCAATACGCACCCCGATCGCAAAGGGTTTGGCCTCGATCCTGATGCCTTTCTTATGTAAAAGATAGTAGATATCCCGTGCGGAATGTCCTGTGGCCAGGACCACATCCTCAAATTCCAACCAGGTTTCGTTATTGATCTGAAGGGAATGAATTTGACCCTGTTCCACCCTTATGTCCGTTAGTTTTGAATCAAAGTGTACTTCCCCACCGGCTTCCAGGATCGCCTCCCGCATCGTACTTATGATCTTCGGAAGCTTGTTGGTGCCAATATGGGGATGGGCATCTACCAAGATGGCAGGATCTGCTCCAAAAAAGACCAACCACTCCATCGCTTTCAGTACATTGCCCCGTTTTTTAGAGCGCGTATACAATTTCCCGTCTGAAAAAGTGCCGGCACCGCCTTCCCCAAAACAATAGTTCGATTCCGGATTCACCGTTTGCTCCTTGGAGATCTTGGCGAGATCCCTTCTCCGGGAACGCACATCCTTTCCTCTCTCAAAGATGATCGGTTTAAAACCGCCTTCGATCGCCCGAAGGGCCGCGTACATTCCTGCAGGACCCATTCCGATGATCGCAATTCTCTGAGCATTAGAAACATCCTGTGGAACAAAAGGATGGATCCCTGTCCTTTCTTCGTGATCCCGCCACAGCTCTATCTGAAGACTTATCTTGACCGGGGCTCGTCTGGCATCGATGGACCGCTTACGGATCCTCCATTCCCGAACCTCCTTTTTTGTCATTTTAGCCTTGCGAAGGGCCATGCTGAGTAACAAAGATTCATCTTCTTGCTCCTCCGGAAGTACTGAAATTTGTACAAGTGTGCTCATTGCCGTAAATTTAGGTAAGAATACTGAATGGGCCACTTTCCGATTCAAATTTATACAGGAGAGGAAATAAGATCCTCCGGACAATAGGTCGGTTGATAAAAATAAAAATAGAGCCATGAATCGATTGCAAAAGTTATTCGCTATCAAGCTGCTTCACACGTTGATCTGGTGCTTCTTCGTGAGTGTGATCTTTTATATTCTATACGCCGGGATTTGGAACCGCGTCACTGCCTTTACCTGGTTCGCCATTGGTTTGGTGGTGGGTGAAGGGATCATACTGCTGCTCTTCAATATGTTCTGCCCTTTAACCGTTCTGGCCCGCAGGTACTCCGATTCCACCAAAGATAATTTTGATATTTTTCTACCCAATTGGTTAGCACGTCATAATAAACTCATCTTCACCTCCCTTTATCTGATCGGGGTCATGATCGTGTTGATAAGAGTGGTTTTTACACATGGATGAAGCGCTGGACTTTAGCTGCTTAAGTAAAATAGTTAGCAGTGAATGATGACCAAAAAGGAGAGCGGGTTTATATTGAGACCCGAGCACTCGGGGTCATAGTATCGAGAGGCTCTTTCAATCTCCCCTATTGCATCCCCTCCAACAACTTACTTATCTCATCCAACTTTGGCGTTAGGATCACTTCGATGCGGCGGTTCTTGGCGCGGCCTTCCGAAGTGTCATTACTTGCTATTGGAGCGAACTCTCCGCGTCCGGCAGCTGTAAGATTATCCTTGGGAATCCCATTGTTCTCGGTGAGTAAGGTCACAATGGCTGTGGCGCGCTTGGTGGAAAGATCCCAATTGTCGGTTAAATTGCCATTGCCGCCAAACGGGACATTGTCGGTATGGCCTTCGATCAACACAGCGATCTCCTTGTTCTGCGCCAATACGCTTCCCAGGGCCTCCACCGCTTCCCTTCCCTTGGCATTGACGGCCCAGCTCCCACTCTCGAACAATAGCTTATTCTCCATAGACACATATACTTTTCCATTGCGCTGCTCGACGGTGAGTCCGTTCCCCTCAAAATTGGTCAGGGCTGCAGAGATGGCATTCTTCAATCGTTTCATCTGGGCATCCTTGGCGGCAATGATGCCTTCCAGTTCCTCCACCCGTTGGGAGCGATCTTCCAATTTCTTCTGAAGGGTATTCAAACGAATAGCTTCCGCAGCCAATGCCTTCTCTTTGGCTTCCAGTTGCTCCAGCAATTGACGGTTGCGCGTCATATTTTCAGAAAGGGCCGAAGAGCTGTTCTGCTCCAGGGCGTCATACGACTGCTGAAGTCGGTCGTAGTTGTTCTTCGTGGCAGCCAGTTCCATCGCTAAGGCGGTCTTTTCGGCATTCAGCTTGTCGATCTCCTTCCGAAGATTCGCCAAAGTATATACTTCACCCTGCCCTCGTTGAGCGTCTAATTGTGCCATCAGGGATTCGTTCTCGGCCTTTAGTTCGTCGTAGTTGTCTTTCAGGTCTTCGTAGATCTTGGAAGAAACACAAGAACTCATGAGCAGTAGTAGGGTGATCGGGACAATTTTGTTTAGCATGGGGTTAGGATTATAATGCCTCAGGAATGTGGGAAAAGCTAAGGACGATTTAACTGTTTTTCAAATTTAAAGTAGGGTCAAATTTCAATTAGATCCTGAATCAAGTTCAGGAAGACAAAACACCCTGCTACCATTGTCTTATGTCTTATATCTTTAAGCGAAGCGGTCTTCTGTCTTCTTAAAATGCCAGCTCCACCAGATGCGGACAGTGATCACTGTGCTCCGCCTCGGGTAATATAACGGCGCGTTTGATGTTTTCTTGTAAGGGCTCGGAAACCATATTATAATCGATGCGCCAGCCTTTGTTATTGGCTCTGGAATTCGCCCGGTAACTCCACCAGGTATAATGGTGGGCTTGTTTGTTCAGATGACGGAAACTGTCGATAAAACCACTGTTGATGAAATTATCCAGCCACTCCCGTTCTACCGGCAGGAACCCGGATACATTGGCATTGCGGATGGGATCGTGGATATCGATCGCCTGATGACAGATATTGTAATCACCACAGATCACCAAATTCGGTATCTCCTGTCTCAATTGGTTCACATAGTCCTGGAAGTCGGCCATATACATCAGCTTATGATCCAGACGTTCGATATTGGTGCCGCTAGGCAGGTACAGGCTCATGACCGAAGCATGTTCAAAATCTACGCGAAGGTTGCGCCCTTCGAAATCCATATGCTCGATCCCCGTGCCGTATTCCACATGTTTGGGCTCGGTCTTACAAAAGATTGCCACCCCGCTATAACCCTTTTTCTGTGCACTGAACCAATAGTGATGCGGATAACCGGCGGCTTCAATTTCAGCGACCTCCACCTGGTCTTCGGTGGCTTTGGTCTCTTGCAGGCAGATCACATCCGGATTTGCAGCCTGAAGCCATTCAATAAAGCCTTTGCGCATCGCTGCCCGAATACCGTTCACATTATAGGAAATTATCTTCACCGTAGTTGATTTTAGGAAAACACTAAATTAAATAACCCCGTATATTTACCTATCAGAATTTCTGAAAGGTTTTCAAAAAACAATCAACAAAATAAAAAGCTTTGTTTCAAGTTGTAATAAAGCCAATCGTAACCCTTATCAAAAGCACTGTCAAGCGATCATGAAGTGGTACCTCAGCGTAATTTTACTATTTATCTGTGTCTCGGGTTATTCCCAGGATACGCTGAGCAACTATCGCGTAAAGAAAGTGGCCGTTCG